>JAIEBI010000003.1 GCA_029070965.1 Clostridiales bacterium | reverse complement strand
TTTATAGAAAATTCTATAAAATATATGTATGGATAATATTTCATTCTCTGAAATTTTAGAAGATTTTTTATTAGAGCGAAGTCTCACGCAAACTGCATTTGCACAAAAAATCGGTGTAAAACAAAGTCAGGTGAGTGAGTGGTTGAAGGGTAAGGCAAAGCCGGGGTATGATATGCTAAAACGTATGTCAGTCGAATTCGGTGTATCGGCAGATTATTTTTTGGGGATTGCTGAAACAGCTAAGTAAAAATCGGTCAATACAAAACGACGAATGCGTAGTGCATTCGTCGTTTTTGATTTGCTTTACAATTTAACTATTTTCCAAAATAGCGTTTGAGCATACCGGCAAAGCCTGCGCCGTGACGTGCTTCGTCCTTTGCCATTTCGTGTACGGTGTCGTGGATTGCGTCGTAGCCGAGTTCCTTGGCGCGCTTTGCAAGGGCGAGCTTGCCTTCGCAAGCACCCGCTTCCGCCGCCGCGCGAAGCTCGAGGTTCTTTTTGGTGGAATTGGTTACGACCTCGCCCAAAAGCTCGGCAAACTTAGAAGCATGCTCGGCTTCCTCGTAGGCGTAACGCTTGTAAGCCTCGGCGATTTCGGGATAGCCCTCGCGCTCGGCAACGCGCGCCATTGCAAGGTACATACCTACCTCGGTGCATTCGCCCATAAAGTTGGCTTTAAGGCCTTCGGTGACTTCCTTGTCCTCAACCTTGCCGTCGCCGACATGGTGTTCGCAAGCGTAATTGGCTTCGGTGACGGGTACGAACTTTTTCGCCTTGCATACGGGGCAAACGTCAACGCCGTCCTCTACGATCTCTCCGCAAACTGCGCATCTTTTCATGATTTATGTAACTCCTTTTGTAAGAATTTTTTGTTAAATTATATATATCATATCCACGTATCTTTGTCAATCGTTTTTGGGAGTTTGCGCGTTTTTGCGCGGCAAAGGTTTGACATTTTTTTGCGGGAGTGGTATGATTTTTCGAGTGGATAATATAGAGCAAATAAACCCCGATAACCCTAAACGCAAAGAGCGCAAGCAAATGGATATGCTTCACGGCCCGATGTTGAAGAATATCCTTATTTTTGCGTTGCCGCTTGCTTTGTGCGGAATACTGCAACAGCTGTTTACTTCGGCTGACATGGCGGTTATATATTGGTTTAAGGGGAGTGTGGCGCAAAGCGCGGTCAACAGTAACGGCGCTCTGGTCAACCTGCTTATAAACTTGTTCTCCGGTATGTCCGTCGGTGTTACCGTTGTTATAGCCGAATACGTCGGCAAAAAGCGCACCGACGATTTGCACAGCGTGGTGCTTACCTCGCTTGTTATCGCCGCCATTAGCGGCGTAGTACTGCTGGGGCTTGGCATCGGCGTTTCCGCGCCTTTGCTTAAACTTATGGACACGCCGACCGAAACGCTTCCGCTCGCCACCGAGTATTTGCGCATTTACTTTATCGGCATGCCGTTCCTTATGATTTACAATTTCGGAGCGGCGGTGCTGCGCGGAGTGGGCGATACCAAAAAGGCGCTGTTTATTCTTTTGGTGACGGGTGTGCTTAACATTGGTCTGAACGTGCTGTTTGTCGCGGCGTGTGATATGAGCGTTGACGGCGTGGCGCTTGCTACCGTGCTTTGCAACGTGGCTTCCGCCGTTCTTGTAATGGTTTTTATAATGAAAGACGGATTGTTCAAAATTCGCCGCACCTCGCGCGTGCGCAAGGAATACGTAAAGCGCATAATCGTAATCGGCTTGCCTGCGGGACTGCAAGGCGTGGTGTTCTCCATTGCCAACGTGCTTATCCAATCGGCGGTCAACACATTCGGATCGAGCGCTGTTGCAGGCAACGGCGACGCCGTCAACTTTGAATACTACGTGTACTTTTTTGTCAACGGGTTTGCCTCGTCCACAGTTACATTCTTCGGACAAAACTATGCGGCGGGCGAATATGAGCGTTGTAAAAAGGTATTCAAGATAAATATGCTCGCTTCGCTAATAATATCCACAGTGCTGGGCGCAGTGTTCACGCTCGGCGCAAAAGGGTTTATCCGCATTTACACCGACGACAAGGTGGCAATCGAGTTCGGCGTTATGCGCATGCTGTGCGTGCTTACGGGGTCTATGTTGCCATGCCTTTACGAGATATCGGGCGGGGCGTTGCGCGGTATGGGCCATTCCATGCTGCCCGCCGTGTTTACCATTATCGGGTCGTGCATATTGCGCATAGTGTGGATTTACACCGTGTATGCGGCGTACAAATTTTACTGGCTGCTAATGATAATCTATCCGATTTCGTGGGTGGTTACGGGGCTTGCGTTGCTGATTAGCTATTACATAATTTGCTATAAGGCGGGTTTTTACGTGCGCAAAAAAACGTACGAGGTAGTCGATGCGCAGCCCGAGCTTGCCTCGACGGTCGACAGTGAGGGAAAAAATGAGCAATCCGAATAAGCTATGCGGTGCGACCCGCGATACTGTTTACGAACATGCATCTAACAACTACGGCACATTACCCGAACACCTGTGGAAACCCTTTCCGCTGTATTCGGTGTTTCGCCGTGTAGACAACAAAAAGTGGTACGCCATAATTATGGACATACCCAAAAACAAGTTGGGACTTGACGGCGACGAGCGAGTGGACGTGCTGGACGTTAAATGCACTCCCGCCGCGCAACAAATGTTGCTCGGTCAGTCGGGATTTTTGCCCGCTTACCACCTGAGCCGCAAAAACTGGATTAGCGTGCTGCTTGACGGCACGGTGGATAAAGCAACGGTGTGTAGGCTGCTTGACGACAGTTATGTCATTGCGAGCGGCAAAAGCCCAAAGGCAAAGCGTACGCGCCCGACAAGCGTGCTTGTTCCCGTAAATCCCAAGTATTACGATATTGAAAAGGCGTTTGCCGAAAGCGAAAACGATACGATATTGTGGAAGCAGAGCAGCTCCGTTATAGTGGGCGATACTGTGTATTTGTACATAGCTGCGCCTTACTCCTGCGTGCGGTATAAGTGCGAGGCCGTGGAGGTGGATATTCCGTACGACTACGCCGACGAGAACGTGAGTATGAACCATGTTATGAAAATTCGCCGTTTGCATACCTACGGCGAAAACGAGTTCGGAATAGACCGACTTAAAAAGCGCGGCGTTGTGTCGGTGCGCGGGCCGCGCAGCATACCGTATATACTGCGTACCGAGCTGGAAGAGAGCAGTGAAAGTGGAACGTAAATTCAAAGGACAAAGCCTGTTCGCGTTTCCGTCCGACTACACAGTGGTGGACATAGAAACCAACGGGCTGAGTGCGGACGTGTGCGAGATTATAGAGGTGTCGGCGCTTAAATGCCGCGGATACGAGGTGACGGACACCTTTTCATCGCTAATCAAGTCCACCGAGCCGATAGGGTGGTTTATAACCAATTTGACGGGCATTACAAACGAGATGGTGGAGGACGCGCCCGACGCGGCGGACGTTTTGGGACGGTTTTACGACTTTGTCGGCAAGGATATTATAGTAGGACATAACGTAAACTTTGACGTCAACTTTTTGTACGACAAGCTGTGGCTGCACAACGGGCTTGTGCTGGATAACGACTTTGTGGACACGCTACGACTTGCGCGCAAAGCCTTGCCGCATATATCCAATCACAAGCAAGTTACGATAGCCGAGTATTACGGCATTTCCACACACGGATCGCACCGCGCACTTAGGGATTGCGAAATATGCAATCAGTGCTATCTTAACCTTAAAAAAGAGCTGCAAAAAAATTTTTAAAAATTTTGTAAAAAACTGTTGACAAACAGTGTTGTATTGTATATACTACTATTGAACAGTTGAAGAAACGTTCAAGTATCGGAGGTTGGAATGTCCGACGGCGGCAAAATAAATACGGATTCGGCGGCGGCGCTTAGAGGTATGTTGCCGAGCGACGACGTTATATACGACCTTGCCGAGCTGTTCAAGATGTTCGGCGACCCCACCAGAGCCAAGATACTGCAATGCTTGCAAATACGCGACTTGTACGTGGGCGAGATAGCGGACGTTTTGGAAATGAGCATTTCGGCTGTTTCTCACCAGCTTAGAGTGCTTAGGGCGGCAAAGCTCGTTAAGGGCACCAAAGAGGGGAAGGAAGTCAAATACTCGTTGGACGACGATCACGTTACCAAGATTTTGGAATACGGCTTAACGCACGTAAACGAGGACAAATAAATACTTAACAGACAGGGTAAAACCTGTTTTTTAAGGGACAACAGTTGAACAGTTACTCAATAATAGAAACGTTCAACAATAAATAAAAACAACCTACGGAGGGTTATTATGAAAAAGGTTTATAAGTTAGAGGATTTGGATTGCGCCAACTGCGCCGCTAAGATGGAGCGGGCGATTGCCAAGATAGACGGCGTTACTTACGCAAGCATTAGCTTTATGAGTCAAAAGCTGACAATCGAAGCCGACGACGCGCGATTTGACGCTATAATGAAAGAGGCAGTTAAAATCTGCAAAAAAGTAGAGCCTGATTGCAGGATAATACTTTAATTAAGAATTAAGAATGCAGAATTAAGAATTATGGTAAATGGTAATTGCTTTGCAACATTGCGGCGGGTCGCCTAGACCCCTCGACTGCGCTCGGGGTGATGGGAGTGTAAACGTTGCTATTCTTATATAGAATAGTAAACCCTAAGTGCCCATCATTTCGACCGAAGCGCGTATGCGCGTAGCGGAGAAATCTAGGCGTTAGCCGCATAATTCCTAATTAACTAACGGAGTTATTATGACACGACGGCAAAAAAAGAATTTAATACGCATACTCGTAGCGTTAGCGGCGTTTCTTGCGATATTCATTACCGACAAGGTGATTGCGCTGGACAGCGTGTTCGGCGGCAAATACGGCTGGCTGTTTCCGTTCGGGCTGTACTTGGACGTGTACATAGTAATAGGCTACGACGTGCTGTGGAAGGCGGTACGCAACATTGCGCACGGACAGGTTTTTGACGAAAACTTTCTTATGTGCGTGGCGACGCTCGGCGCGTTTGCTCTTGCTATCTACCGCGGCGTTAGCGGGTTGGAAATAGAGGGCTTTGACGAGGCGTGCGCCGTGCTGTTGTTCTATCAAGTGGGCGAGTGGTTTCAGTCGTACGCGACGGGCAAGTCGCGCAAGTCCATTTCCTCGCTTATGGATATTCGTCCCGATTATGCCAATGTCAAGCGCGAGGACGGCACGGAAACGGTGGACCCGAGCGAAGTCAACGTAGGCGATATAATAGTGATTAACCCCGGCGAGAAGGTGCCGCTTGACGGCGTTGTGGTAAACGGCACTACCACGCTGGACACCAAGGCGCTTACCGGCGAGAGCTTGCCGCGCGACGTAGCAGTTGACGGCGAGGTCATAAGCGGGTGCGTAAACCTCACGTCCCAAATAGAAGTACGCGTGACAAAGGTGTTTTACGACAGCACCGTGTCCAAAATTCTCAACCTTGTGGAAAACGCGTCTTCGCAAAAATCCAAGGCGGAAAACTTTATTACCAAGTTCGCCAAGTACTATACGCCCGCAGTCGTGGCTGTTGCAATATTGCTGACGGTTGTGTTCGGCGCGGTCACTTCCGACTGGGCTACAGGTGCGTACCGTGGACTTAGCTTCCTCGTAGTGTCTTGCCCGTGCGCGCTTGTCATTTCTATCCCGTTGTCCTTCTTTGCCGGTATCGGCGCGGCGTCGCGCTACGGCATTTTGGTAAAGGGCTCAAACTACCTTGAAAAATTCAACAAAGCCAACACGTTTGTTTTTGACAAAACGGGCACGCTGACAAAAGGCAATTTTGCGGTGACTAAGGTGTCGCCCGAAAGCGATAGGGACAACGTTTTGCGGCTTGCCACTATCGCCGAGCAAAATTCCAACCACCCCATAGCGCGGTCGATTGTGTCCGCTTACGGCGGGCAGGTTGACGGCGGCTATACGCTTACTAACGTTGCGGGCGCGGGCGTCGTTGCGACAAACGGCGACGATACCATTTTGTGCGGCAACGACAAGCTGATGGCGCAAAACAATATCGAGTACGTAAAAGAGGACGGACTGGGTACCGTCGTTTACGTTGCGCATAACGGCAAGTTTGTCGGCTCGCTGCTCATTGCCGACGAGATCAAAGAGGAGTCAAAACAGGTGATAGGCGAGCTTAACGGTATGGGCTGCAAAACGGTTATGCTCACCGGCGACAACGAGGCGATTGCCGCAAGCGTGGCAAATCAAATCGGGCTTACCGGTTACAAGGCTTCGCTGCTTCCGCAAAACAAAGTGGAAGAGGTGGAGAACCTTTTAGCCGCCAAAGACAAAAACGACGTGCTGTGCTTTGTGGGCGACGGCATAAACGACGCGCCCGTGCTTATGCGCTCGGATATAGGCATTGCCATGGGCGGCGTTGGCAGCGACGCGGCGATAGAAGCCTCCGACATTGTGCTTATGAAGGACGACCTAAAAGGTATTTCGCTCGCCAAACGCATTGCCAAAAAGACTATGGCAATAGTGCTGGAAAATATTTGGTTTTCGCTTATCGTCAAGCTTGCAATACTCATACTGTCCGCGTTTGGCATAGCCAATATGTGGATTGCCGTGTTCGGCGACGTAGGCGTGGCGGTGCTTGCTATACTCAACGCGATACGCGTAAATTCCAAGTATGTTAAACAACCTAAAATCAACGCTTGACTTTTGCGGCGTACTGTGATACAATCTTTATAGATAAAACTTTGAGGTGCGAAGTGAGAATTCTTTCTTTCTAAACAAATAGTGTAAGCCTAATAGATATATCTATTTTGGCTTGCGGTTTAGTAAGAAAGTTTAATCATTTTATTCTCAAACATATACTTTATGTGTTTTTTGAGTTACGAGAAACTTTCTCGTAACTCTTTTCGTTTTTGGAGGTTTTTATATGGCAATTATAAAAGTGGAAAATCTTACGTTCAGTTATCCGACGAGCGACGACCTTATTTTCGGTAACGTAAGTTTTAGTATTGATACCGATTGGAAGCTTGGGTTTGTCGGCAGGAACGGCAGGGGTAAAACCACCTTTTTGAATTTGCTTATGGGCAAGTACGAATACGGCGGCAAAATAATTTCGTCGGTGGGGTTCGATTACTTTCCGTACGAGGTAGAGGACAAGAGCGTAAATACCGAGGATATTTTGCGCGAGGTCGCGCCTGCCGCCGAGGACTGGCAGTTTATGCGCGAGTTGTCCTACCTTGACGTGAGCGCCGAAGTGCTGTACCGTCCGTTTGCTACGCTTAGTAACGGCGAACAAACCAAGGTGTTGCTTGCCGCACTGTTTTTGAACGAGGGGAAGTTCTTGCTGATCGACGAGCCGACAAACCACTTGGACACGGCGGCGCGCAGCTTGGTGGCGGAATATTTGCGCAAGAAAAAAGGGTTTATATTAGTGTCGCACGACAGAAATTTTTTGGACGGCTGCGTCGATCATATTTTGTCGCTCAACAAGTCGAACATAGACGTGGTGAGTGGAAATTTTTCGTCGTTCATGACCGATTTCGAGCGGCAGCAGGAGTATGAGCGCCGAGAGGCGGCAAGGCTGCAAACGGACATAAAGCGCTTAAAGGAAACGGCGCGGCGCACCGCCGAATGGTCGGATAAAGTAGAATCGACCAAAACAGGCACGCGCATCGCAGGACTCCGTCCCGACAGAGGCGCGATAGGGCATAAGTCGGCAAAGATGATGAAGCGCGCCAAGGTTGTAGAGGCGCGACAGCAAAAGGAAATCGAGCAAAAATCGCAGCTACTGAAAAACGTTGAGTATACGCATAAATTAAAGCTTTCGCCGCTAATTTACCGTTCCGAAACGCTTGTCACGTTCAGTAACGTGGCGGCGATGTACGACGGCAGGCAAGTTATGCGCCCCGTGTCGTTCAGCATAAAGCGCGGGGATAGGATAGCTATAGAGGGCAAAAACGGCAGCGGTAAAAGCAGTCTTTTAAAGCTACTGTGCGGGCAGGATATAGAACATAGCGGCGATATAAAAATCGGGTCAAACCTTGTAATATCGTACGTGCCGCAGGACGCGTCGTTTTTGCGCGGCACGCTAAAAGAGCTTGCGATAGAGAGCAAGATTGACGAAAGCTTGTTCAAGAGTATATTGCAAAAAATGGGGTTCGATAAGGCGCAGTTCGACAAGGATATGAAAGACTTTTCGGGCGGGCAAAAGAAAAAGACCTTGATTGCCAAAAGCCTTTGCGAGAGCGCGCATTTATACGTTTGGGACGAGCCGCTAAACTATATAGACGTCTTTTCTCGCATACAAATAGAGGAGTTACTTATGGCGTTTAATCCTACCATGATTTTCGTCGAACACGACAAAGCGTTCCAAAACAAAATCGCTACGAGCATTGTTGAAATATAGCTATTACATTTATTAATAAGGATGAGATTCTTCACTGCGCTTCGCTTGTTCAGAATGACAAAAAAAGTAATATATCTTTTGTCATTCCGAGCAAGGCGAGGAATCTCAACCATTTTTAAATAATCACGTCACAACGCTTGACAAACTTGAATGTGTGGTTTATAATAATCTTCGTAAGTTTGCTTACGTTGATTAGACTATGCACTCATAGCGCAATTGGATAGAGCGTCTGGCTACGGACCAGAAGGTTGGGAGTTCGAGTCTCTTTGGGTGCACCACAAAGCGCCTCACCGCAAAAGCGGCGAGGCGCTTTGTTATGCACCCGCGAGACGAGTAGTATGGCGAGAACAACCATTATATATTCCGTATATTGACATCTCTATATTATCAATGTTATACTATCGGTATCATTTTTATTACCTTAATATCTCACACAATAACGGATATATAAAATGAATGAAACAACAAGCACAACTCGACCTAAAAACCTTCCCGACGGGATACAACCGCTAATCTCGGGCACGGCAACTCCGTATCATTCGTTATACACGGGCACGGCAGGGTTTCTTTGCTACTTAGCGGGTGCCGTGTTCACGCTGGCTATCTCCGTCTTTTTAATTATCTTTATGATTGTGCAATCTAACCCGTGGGGTGTAATGATTGTATTGCTTTTCATTTGTACGGGCACGCTTCTCGGTTGCATAGTCTCCATACTGCGCGTTGTTAAAATCGCCAAAAATCGCCCGACGCGCGAGCAAAACCGCGCATTGGAGTTTGGTCAAGTTACTGACGCACGCATAGTCGAATTGGTAAAAAAACAAAAGCGTATGCGTAGCGGGGGCAGTGCGGGAGCGTTTTATACGGCATTTTATAATATCAAATACGAATACACCGACGCGGCGGGCAACAAACAATCGGGGCAATATCGGTTTGACGTATCCGAACTATTCGACCCGCATTTTATAGAAGGCGGTTCCATTGCCGTGGCGTTTATAGACGGCGACAGCATTCCTGTAGAGTCCTACCAAATCGCACAAATTGACGATAAGGATAAAATCGACGACGTACGGTTGCGCGTTCCCCCTACCGTTAAAGGCAAGTTGCGCCCGATTGACGACTCGACACGGCATAACCGTTTGGGGTGGATGCTGGCTATTGTCGCCGCGGGCATGTACCTTTTGATTGCGGTAACGCTTTTGATAGTACTTGACCTGTCCTCGCAAGATACTATAGGCAAAATATATCTCTCTATTCTGATATGCGGCACAGAGGGTGGCGTCGGGATAATACCGACAGGATACGCGGTTAAAAACTTTAGAGCGGTGCACGCACAACGTGCCAAATTCAAACGGCTCCTTGCGCGCGGCACGCTATCCTATGCCGCTGTTAAGTACACAAGGGCGTCGACTTTATACAATCAGTTTTCAATTTATGTATACCGCAACGGCGATGACTTGGCATGCGGCGCAATCGCTTCGCGCCGGTTAGATTCGGAAATAGCTAATATACTTGTCGGGTATCTCGCACCGCCATATATAAAAATGCTTGTTCTTTTTTCGGATACGGAAAGCCTGCCGGTATATGAAAAATAACATATAAAATAAATGCTTTACTTGCGCGTAATATCGCAATATCTTCTAATGCATATGCTTGAATATAATCAGCATTTGTGGTATTATGTATTAGGATTTTTATTTGGGAAGGATATATGCTTTTTAATAAGTACGACAAAGAACAATTTAAAAACGTTTATTTTATTGCGGGTTGCGCAACGGGCGGAAAAACGACGATTTCAGAAGCTGTTGCTCAAAAATACGGTTTTATAAGATATGACGCCGATGCGGAGTTTGATAAGCATAAAAAGCTATCTAATGCGTTAGAACAGCCGGCAATGAATAGGCAATTCAAAAATGCCGATGAGTTTTTCTTGCGCGATACAGACGAATACGTTCAGTGGTTGAAGGATAGTGCAAAAGAACAATTACCGTTTATTCTCGATGACATTATAGAGCTTTCGCAACGTAACAAAGTAGTTTGTGATTTGCAGTTGACGGTAGATCAAGCAAAGCAAATTGCCGATTGTAATCAAATAGTTTTTTTGATTAGAGAAAACAATAGCGATATCATAGGCGACTATTGCCAAAGAGAAAGCCATAGTGACTTTAATGCCTTTATCAATTCCGCGGCAAATCCTGCTCGTGCAAAACAAAATTGCAATGATGTTTTGTGCAAATTGAATAATAAAATATGCGACGAAATAAAGGCAAGTGATTTCTTTTGGATTGCGAGGAATGGCAATTCAACGGTTTTAAACACGCTTAAAGCAGTGGAAAAACTTTTCGGGTTAGTTTAATTAAGGAGATTTGTTATGGAAATTTGGGACGCGTATAATTCGGATTTTGAAAAGATAGAGGGCAAACAGCTTGTGCGCGGGGAGAGCATTCCCGAAGGGCTATTCCATCTTGTTTGCGATATTTTGGTAAAGCACACCGACGGAACGTATTTGCTTATGCAACGGGATTACAGAAAGTCGTACGGCGGAATGTGGGAGGCAACTGCGGGTGGCGCCGCACTTGCGGGAGAAACACCGATTGAGAGCGCGATAAGAGAGCTGCGCGAGGAGACGGGGATAGTCGCTTCTAATCTAACCGAAGTAGGGCGGGTAATTGACGATAAAGTCCACGCGATTTTTGTGGAGTTTCTTTGTATTACAGATTGGGATAAAGATAACATTACTTTGCAGGAATGGGAAACTATCGCATTTAAGTGGGTGAGTTGTGATGAGCTTATCGGTATGGAAAGCAGTCAGCTTTTAACCGAAAGAATGCAAAGCTTTATTGATGAATTGAAATAGAGTAATCAAACAAAAAGCGGGAGCGTTTGCTCCCGCTTTTTGTCGTGATAAAGCGTAATTTGTTTATGCAATTTTTATCACATGGAGGACTGTTTTTGCAGAAGTGCCGTCAGTATCCAAAATATAGGCGTATCCGTCTATTACGACGGCGCGCATATCATTGAGAGATTTTGATTGCATTTTGACGGAAGCGATTTCGGTAAGCTCGTTGCCGTCGTAGCGGAATATGGCGTAGCGTCTATTTTTTTGTATTAACGACGATATGCCCAAGCCTATAATGCCGTTTTTCGCGTCGATAAAGTGCGCCTTGTACTCGGACGAAAACCCCGCTTGCTCCTCGTATTTAGCTACCAATTCGACTGCGTTTTCGTTTTGCTTGTACAGCTCGATTTTTTTAGTGTCTTTACTGTCACCGTAACCGATGCTTAGCAGGGTATCATACGCAAAGCTGTACAATGACAGCGAATATCCCGAAACGTCTTCGGAGACCGTATACGTAATATTGTTCAAATCGGATAAATCGAACACGAATACGGGGTCGGTAATATTGATACGCGTTGTGGCAGTGCATACGTATGCAGTATCGCCGTCGAACCGCGCCGACATGGCCGACTCGTTTTTCGGCGCGAAGTCGGTGACCTTAGCGACAAGCTCCAACGTGTTTAGGTCGTAGCAGTACAGCATACACGTTTTATCGAAGCTTTCGGGATATTCGTATCCGGATTTCTTTATGAACGTATAGGTGTCTTCGTCTGTATAGCTTACCGTAGTCACTACGCGAAGCATGCCGTTATATTCGTCGAGGCCGTATTGGCTTAGCACGGTGCCGTCCACCGTAACCGTTTTTGCATCGCCGAATACTCCGTCGCAGTACGGAACAATGCAGATTTCACTCATGCTGTATACGTACCTCAAACCGTCTTCCGTGTAGGTATCCGTGGTTTTGGCGTACACCGATTGAGTTGTAAATATATTGTTTTGCGAAATACACACTTCGTCCGAAAATGACATTAATGCGACGGAATCTATAATTTCATGCTCGGCGTTTAGTGAGCTGATAACGGTGTAGGATGCGAAGTATGCAGTGCTCGGGCAGATAATATCTTTTGCCAACAGCGGCTTCATTTGACCGAGCTTTCCCACATGCGGCACGTACAACTCCGGTTTACCGAAGTCTACGTCTTTTGGCACGTGAAATTGGGTGATAACAAGCATATCGCCGTCGTCGGAGCGCGAGCCGGTGTAATCTCCCGATATATACGTTCTGCTCGTTTCCTTTATATCGGACAAATCCGATACGTCGATATTTATTACAGCCGTATAATCAACGTGCATTTTTGCGCTGTCATTCCAATGTAAGCTCGGCGCCAGTACGGTTATCGTTTTAAAGTCCTCGCTCAAAAGCATTTCACCGCCGGCACGACCGTTCGAGCCGTTAGGATAAAAAATCGTGCCTTCCTCGCGTTCGATTTTGTATTCGGCAATCGGTTCGGAATTTTCGCCCGCTATCGTATAAACGCGCAAGGTGAAATATGTGTATTGAGTTATTCTAATCACTTCCTGATAGTCGGAGATGTGTTCGATTACTTCATATTCCTCGGGCGTGTACCCAAGATAGAATACGTGCGTGTCGCTGTACTGGAAAAAATCGCCCTCGGTCACGCCGTCCGTTTGGTAGCGCATAGGTTTGTTATAGATATAATTGAATTCGCCGTCGCTGCCGTTACCGTCCACGCTTGTCGACGGCGGCTTTGAAGCTAAATTGCCGGAGGTTGTCACGCCCGTGCCGGACTTGTCTCCGAACCATTCGTTAAAGTTGTTGGTTCGACGGGGAGCAGACGTTTCATGCGTAAGTCCGTAAAGCTGCTTGATAACGTCGTAATATTCGCTTGAACTGTACTTTGTCAAATCGGTGCCGCCCACGGTGTACGGCACAAACAGTACGAGATTGAACGCGAGTATAATCGCCGCAAGCCCGGACAAAACAGATATTAACGCTATTTTTTTACGCATTGGTTTAATACGTTTGGCGCGAGCTTCGACAATAAATCGCTCGTCGATGTTTGTAAGCGCATTTGTCATTAATTCGTTATTCATAATTATCCTCCAAATATTTTTTTAACTTATTCCGCATACGGAACAGTGTCGATTTTATTTTGCTTTCGCTCTTGCCGTAACGCTTTGCGATTTCGGCTATGCAATCGAAATAAAAATACCTACACACAAAAATCATTCGGTTCTCTTGCTTTTGACTTTGTAAAAAAGCGTTTATGCATTGACTTAACGCATTGTCGCTGTCGGTCGATAGTTTTTGCGGAATACATTCTCCAAGTTCTTCGAGCGACAGCGCGTATTCGCTGCCGCGTCGCTTTTGCGCGTGGTGTGCGTTGTACTTGTTTATCGATAGGTTTCGCGTAATTTTGCCGACGTATGCCGAAAGACTGTTTGGGCGGGTAGGTGGTATGGAATTCCAAGCTTGCAGGTAAGTGTCGTTTACCGCTTCCTCCGCATCGCGCGCGTCGCCCAAGATATTCATGGCGATTTTGGTGCAGTACTGCCCGTACTTAGCCTGAATTGCTTTTACGGCAAGCTCGTCCCGCCGCCAAAATAACTCTATTATGTAATTGTCGCTTAGTGTTTCGGACATATTTGTACCTTTACCAATATAGACAAGAAAAATTATACGCGCGTTGCGTTTTGATTGCAAGCTTTTTTAATTTTCTATCACACGCTTGTATAACTATTAAGATTTAAAATAAAAAAGCGGGAGCATTTGTTCCCGCTTTTAACGTGCATAGTATATCACTTTATGCAGGCGTGACCGTAATGTCCGTCTTGGGCGGAGTTTGGTCCGCTTTTTCGAGTTCCTTGTATTCGCTGTATGTGAGAATATCTATTTTGCCGTCGCGTTTGGCGTAATAAATTTCTATGCCGCTGCCGCCTAAACATTCGTCGCCGTCGTATGCCAAAATGTTGAACACAAGGCTTCCTTTATCTTTGCTGAACATACCGCGCGGAAAAGTAAAAGTTTCTTGGTGATTGAACGTTCTCGTTTCGGCAGTCGTCGTCAGCTCGCCGTACTCGTTTTCTTCAATCGTGTCTTTGATTGTTACGTCGTACTCGGGGACTAAAAACTGCTCGGCGGTGAGCTCCTTTAATACGTACGTTTGGTCGTTGTCGTGATTGTAAACGGATATTACAAATTTTGTGCCCCAACGGTTATCGTAATTGTGCCTGTACTCGCCGAACGCCAGCTGCACAGAAATATCGCCGTCCTCGTCGAATTGCCGCTCCATTTTGTAGGCTATCATAAGCGGCGAAATCGGTTCGCCCATACTGTTGATTACAAACCCTTGCTCAATAAACGTAGTGCTACCGCTTGGCGAATTATCGGTCGGGGGCTTTGTCTCGGGCGGTGTTTCCGTGCCGGAGTGCGGAGGTTTTGTTTCGGGCGGCGTTTCCGTGCCCGAGTGCGGCGGCTTTGCGTCGGGCGGCGTTTCCATACCGATTTGCGGCGGAAGGGTAGTGCCGGTTGTGGAATCGGACAACGCTGTCGGCAAGCACACGCTAAGCGTTACCGCGCACACGCATGCGCACGCTACGCCCGACAAAACGGACATGAGTTTTATTCTTTTGCGCTTTTGGTTGCGTTGCATTTCCGCTTTTTGCAGAATGCTTTCGGTGCGCTCCTTATAGGTCTTCATAACCGATACCTTCCTTGATCAATAATTGTTTGAGGGCGGCTTTGGCGCGGGATAACAGGTTGTACACCTGCTTTTTGTTCTTGCCGAGCGCCGAGACTATATCGTCTGCCGTAAAGCCTTGGTAGTACGTAAGATACAGCACGGTGCGGTAGTCGCGCGGAAGTGTGAGCATTGACTTGTACACCTTTTCGTCCCGCACAACCTTTAACGCGTCGTCCTCCACGTTTGCGGCGGCGGCAAGTTCGGCGCTCTCGTCCAAACGCGTTTCGCGTTTTGCCTTGCGCAAGCGGTCCAAGCATTTGTTGCGCGCTATTCTAAACAAATACGCCTCGAAGGGCGCGCGCGATACAAACCTTTTGCGCTTGACTATCAGGGTGGCAAACGTGTCCTCCATTACGTCCTCCGCCGCCGCGAAATCGTGCAAGAAACAATAGGCGTAGCCGATAAGCCCGTCGCCGTACCCGATAACAAGCTGTTCTAACGCTTCGTTATCGCCGCGCAAATATTTGTTGTACAACTCCGCTCCGCGTTCCAACGTGTTATACCGTTCCTATGAAAAGACTCTTCAAGCCCTTTCTACTTAAACAACGTTTAAGGCAAAGGTTTTACTCACAAATTATACCAATTTTTCAATGTAAAATCAATAGCGGATTTTGTTTAACATTTTTGTCGAAATATGCTATATTGTTATGTATGACGCTTGCTATTGTTATTTGCTCCATAACCTGTGTCGCTATGATACTGAGCATACTGTTTTTCCCGAAAATTCGGCTGGGTAAAATCAGTATAGATACATATTGGGTTATTACGCTTGTCGGCGCGGGAATACTGCTTGCGTGCGGCGGGGCGAGCATTAAGGCGGTGGGCGACGCGTTTATATCCGACACGGCGGTCAATCCCGTAAAAATACTCGTACTGTTTTTGTCGATGACGGTGCTGTCCATATTCCTCGATGAGCTGGGATTTTTCCGTTACCTTGCGGGCGTTGTGCTAAGGCGTGCCAAGACCAGCCAAACAAAGCTGTTTTTGCTCCTTTACGTAACCGTGTCGGTGCTGACCGTGTTCACGTCCAATGACATTATTATTTTATCGTTTACGCCGTTTATTTGCTACTTTGCAAAGAACGCCAAAATCAACCCGTTGCCGTACCTTGCCGCCGAATTCGTTGCCGCCAACACGTGGAGCATGGCGCTCGTTATAGGCAACCCCACAAATATATACCTTGCAACCGCTTGCGGCATAGACTTTGTTAAATACCTGACAATAAGCATTGTGCCGACGGTGGCGGCGGGGCTTGTCGCGTTCCTTGCCTTATACTTGCTGTTTCGCAAAAAGCTTGCCCAGCCCATAGAAGGCGAGGCGGAAATTGTGGTGATAGAGGATAAGCTTTCGCTGTGGGTGGGAATAGTTCACCTTGCCGTATGTACCGTTTTGCTTGCGATAGGCTCGTACATAAATCTTGAAATGTGGATTGTTTCTGCATGCGCCGTGGGCAGTCTGTTTGTTATATCGGGCGTAATCGCAATCGTGCGGCGCAAAAAGCCTGCGGCTTTGCTCGGCTGCATTAAGCGCGCGCCTTACCAGCTGATACCCTTTGTGCTGTCTATGTTCGTGCTTATCGTGGGTTTGAACGAGAACGGAATTACCGCCGCAATGGGCACGCTGATGGGGAGTAACCTTTCTATCCTAAAATACGGCACGACCTCCTTTCTCGCGTCCAACCTGATAAACAACATTCCGATGAGCGTGCTGTTTTCGTCCATAATACAATCGAGCGGTGGTGCGGCGGGAATGAGTGCGGTGTTCGCAACGATAATCGGCTCCAACCTCGGCGCGCTGTTCACGCCGATAGGCGCGTTGGCGGGTATTATGTGGAGCAATATTTTGAACAAGCACGAGGTTAAGTTTAGGTATATCGATTTTCTTAAAATCGGCGTTGTCGTGGCTATACCGACTCTTGCCGCCGCGCTCGGGTCGCTGGCGTTAATGCTAATGCTTATAGCATAAAACCGGCAGGGCATTTGCTCTGTCGGTTTTTTTGTTGCGTATGTAAGAATATCGGGGCGGTAAATTTTGCAAAACGCTTGATTTTGGATTGCGTATAATGTATAATTATAATGAAGAAAAATTTTACTTTGTGAGGATTTATGAACACCAAACAGATCAAGCAGTACGAGATTTTGAGCGAATTTTTCAATTCCGATATGTTGAAGCAAGCAGCGGTGGATAAGTACTTCGGAGCTATGCTCAATTTGGATTACGGCGCTGCCGAGGACCTTTGGGAATTTATGCTTATCCGCAACGACGCAGACCTTAAAAACCTCGTCTTTGCCAAGCTGTATGTTGACAGAATATACGAGCTGTTCCTTAAAGCCAATGCCACTAAGGTGCAAAAGACGCTTATTGACCGTCCCGTCGTAAGCCGCGCGGTGTTCAGCTTTTCGCCGACCGCCGACAAGGGCGAGCTGTTTAATATGGTCATAAACCTGCTTGTCGCCAACAAGGTGGATATTGTGGACGGCATATTCAAAAACGTTATTAAAAACGACGCGATGAAAAGCTCGTTCGGTCAGTATATGCTTGAATTCCTCGACAAGTTCTTTATCGAGATGATGAAAAAGAACGCGCAGCGCAAGGTGGAGCTTAACCGCAAGCAGTCCACGCTTTTGATGTCGTATGCCCAAAAGGTTAAGGGCAACGAAAAGGCGATGTTGATACAACGTATCAAGGAAATATTGTAAATTCAGAATTCAGAATTAAGAATGCAGAATTCAGAATTATCGGTTGCGCTGACGCGCTTTTATAAATAAATTAACTACTTGCGACAAGGAGATTACAGCAATTATGCGCAGAACCAAAATTGTATGCACGCTTGGACCGGCTACCGACGATTACTCGGTGCTTAAAAATATGATACGCGCCGGTATGAACGTCGCGCGGCTCAACTTTTCGCACAGCACGTACGACGAGCATAAACAGCGTATGGATATGGTAAAGCGCGCGCGCAAGGAATTGGGCGTGCCCGTTGCCATTTTGCTCGACACCAAGGGGCCCGAAATCCGCATAAGGACGTTCAAAGACGGCAAGGTGGAGCTGAAAAAGGGCGATAAGTTTACGCTTACCACGCGCGAGGTTGAGGGCGACCAAACTATAGTGTCCGTGTCTTACGAGGACCTGCCGCAGTACGTAAAAAAGGGTACGCGCATACTGGTAAACGACGGACTTATAGAGCTGTCCGTCGAAAGCGTGAACAAGACCGATATCGTCACCACCGTAATGAACGACGGTTATCTTTCCAACCGTAAGAGCATTAACATGCCCGATACGTTCATAGACATGCCGTACCTGTCCGACGGCGACCGCGCGGACATAGAGTTCGGCATTTCGCAAGACGTGGACTACATTGCAATGTCCTTTGTGCGTACCGTCGACGACGTGCGCATAATTAAGCGGCTTTTAAACGAGAACGACGCCAACAATATTCAGCTTATCGCAAAGATTGAAAACCGCTCGGGCGTAGACAATGTTATGTCCATTCTTGCCGAGTGCGACGGCGTTATGGTAGCGCGCGGCGATATGGGTGTGGAAATACCCTTCGAGGAGCTGCCGGGGATACAAAAGGATATAATTTCGCGGTGCTACCGCAGCGGCAAAAAGGTTATTACCGCAACGCAAATGCTGGAATCGATGGTGACAAATCCGCGTCCGACGCGCGCGGAAATTTCCGACGTGGCAAACGCCGTGTACGACGGCTCGTCCGCTATTATGCTTTCTGGCGAAACGGCCGCCGGCAACTATCCCGTGGAATCGGTGCGCACAATGGCGACGATAGCCGAGCGCGCCGAAAGCGGTATAGATTTCAAAAAACGGTTCAATGTGCTCGATCCCGATATCAAATCGATAACCGACGCTGTGTCGCACTCCGCGTGCGCGGCGGCGTTCGACCTTGACGCAAAGGCGATTATAGCCGTGTCGCAGTCGGGATATACGGCGCGCAAGATTTCGCGCTTCCGCCCGTCCGCGCCCATAATTGCGCCCACCACGTCGCAAAAGGCGTACAATCAGCTTGCCATGAACTGGGGCGTTGTGCCTACGCTCAGCAAAAAGCAGGATTCGTCCGACGAGCTGTTCAGGCATGTTGTAAACTGCGCGCTCAACACCGGCATCGTCGCCGAGGGCGATCTTGTGGTTGTAGCGGCCGGCGTGCCCGTGGGCGTATCGGGCAACACCAATACGATGCGTATTGAAACTGTTAAACGGTTCTAACAAACGACAAAACGGAATACAGCCATATGGAAAGAAAAAGCATACTTATAGTGGAGGACGAGGCGCAAATTTCGCGGTTTTTACAGCTCGAGCTGGAACACGAAAACTACGCCTGCACCATTTGCGGCGACGGCAGGGAGGCGCTTAATATCGCGCTTGCCGCCGATTTCGACCTGATTATTTTGGACGTAATGCTTCCGTCGCTAAACGGCATAGAGGTGTTGCGCCGCTTGCGTATGTCCAAGCAAACGCCGGTAATAATCCTTACCGCGCGCGACCAAGTGGTGGACAAGGTGACGGGGCTGGATATCGGCGCAAACGACTACATGACCAAGCCGTTCGCCATAGAGGAGCTTTTGGCGCGCATACGGCTGCATACCAAAAACGCGGTAGCTTCGTCTACCAACAATATGATTTGCGGCGACCTATCCGTTAATCCCGACGCGCGCGTAGCAACGTATGCGGGCGCGCCCATCGACCTTACCAAAAAGGAATTCGATCTTTTGTTGTACCTTATGCAGCACCGCAACGTAGTTATTTCGCGCGAAACGCTGCTCGACGAGGTGTGGGGATTCGACTTTTACGGCAGCACCAATGTTGTGGACGTGTACATACGGTATCTTCGCGCTAAAATAGACAATACTTATAAAGTGAATATTATAGAAACCGTGCGCGGCGCGGGTTATGTTATAAGATGAACGACGATGACAAGCAAATTGCTTTCGGCGAGGAAAACAAGGAAGCCGTAAAGCAAACAATAGCGGAAATAAAGTCCGAAAATTCGGAGCGCGCTGAGCATAAAGCTAAGTCGCGCTCTATTGCGTTTAAAATTGTTTGCTGGATTTTCTTTCCCATCACGCTTTGCGTGATAGGGTTTAGGGCGCTGTTCAAAAAATTCAAGATAGGCATAACCGCAAAAACGACGGTGGTATTTACCGTAGTGTTCGGGCTTATGCTTATAGGCTACGCCGCGTTTATGCTTGCCAGCATAGGTAAGCTTGCGGGGGGCGGGGAGAGTATATCGGTCGAGTATATGCAGCGGTTAGTAATAACGTCCGCCGTTGTCGTGTTGGTGTTTATTATACTCGGCGCGGTGCTCGGCGGATTTTCCAGCCAGTACATGATAAGTCCCGTGCGCAAGATTACGCACAGAGTGAAGGAAATTTCCGAGGAGAATAATTTATCAGCGGCGGCGCGACTCGATCCCGTCGATTCGCAGGACGAGCTGATGGAGCTTACCGAGCAAATAAATTCAATGCTTGATTCCTTGCAGCAGGCGTTCGAGCGGCAGGAGAACTTTGTGTCCGACGCGTCGCACGAGCTTAAAACGCCGCTCGCCGTTATTGCCGGCTATGCCAATCTTTTGCGGCGGTGGGGCAAATCCGACCCCAAGGTGCTGGACGAGGCGGTGGAGGCGATATCGCGCGAAAGCGAAAACATGAAGCGCATTGTCGAGCAGCTTTTGTGGCTTGCCAAGCTTGGCGACTTTGCGCTAAACTGCACGGAGTTCAACCTTTACGAAACGGTCGCCGAGGTTGTGGACGGCTACAAGCTGCTCAATACGGGACACCAAATCGAGCTTGTGGGCGAGCTGTCCGTCACGCTCAATACCGACAAGAACTTGCTTACCGAGGCGGTGCGCACTCTTGTGGACAACGCCATCAAGTACACGCCCGCCGAAAAGGGTGTTATCAAGCTGTTTATAGAATGCGTGGAAGGCGGTGTGGAAATTGCCGTTCAGGATAACGGCATGGGAATATCGAAAGAAGACCAAGCGCAAATATTCGACAGGTTTTTCCGCTGCGACAAGGTTCGCGGTAGGGAGTCTGGGTCGAGCGGTTTGGGACTTACCATTTGCAAGCAGATAGTGGAAATGATGGGCGGCAAGATTTCCGTCGAAAGCGAAAAGGGCAAGGGCAGTACGTTTGTTATAGCGCTTGGCTGCGTAGTGGAATAATTAATTCAGAATTATGAATGCAGAATTAAGAATTATTAAAAAGGTTGAGACTCTTCGCGGCGCGCTCCGCGCTTGCTCGGAGTCTCAGCCTTATTTTTTATTCGACAAAAACAAATGATATATGCCTGATTGCGCGTGGTTGGCGGGCATATATTACAGTATGAAATTCGGTTGGGAAACGGTTTTGATATTCGCGGCGGCGGCAATGCTTGTAGCCGTCGTAGCGTGGGTTATGCATCTTAAAACGCGCGGGGTGTTGCGCATAGTTATAAATTCGCTTGCGGGCGGCGCTTTAATCGCGGGGCTTTCCGCATTCAATATTATTGCTTTACCGCTAAACGCATTTAACGCCGTTCTTGTCGGCGTGCTCGGTCTTCCGGGGGCGGGGATAGTTATTACCGCGGCAATGCTGCTGTAATTAATTAAGAATTCAGAATTATGAATTAAGAATTAAGAGAAAGGATAAGATTTAATATTTGTGCGGCTTCGCCTAGACCCCTCGACTACGCTCGGGGTGATGGGGTATAGGCGTGACAATTCAATGTAGAATTGTCGAAAGTCACATCATTTCGACCGAAGCGCAGCGGAGCGGAGAAATCTAGGCGAACCGCCGCATAGTGGTCAAGCTATTATTGTCTATAATTCTGCATTCTTAATTCTGAATTAAAAAAACGCCTTTCGGCGTTTTTTTGTTTTTAAAGGTTGTAGCTGAGCTTGCCGTCTTTGTTGTGGACGATGAGCTGTGCTTCCAAGCGTTTGGCAAGCTCGCGCGCAACGGGCAACGCTTCCGCTTTGGTGGGCAAGCGTCTGTACGCTCTGTTCATATCGCTGCGTTCGATTACCCAGTCGCCCTTTTCCTCGTCGAATTTGAGCGTAACCTTGACAGCCGAGTTTTCGTCGCCGAATTCGTTGTCGTATTCGTCGTCGTCGTTGTTTATTTGTGCGGCTGCGGCTTCTTTGGCAACCTCTTTTGCAGTTTGCTTAGCGGTTTTTTCCGCCGTTTCTTTGGCGGTCTTTTCGGCTATTTCTTTGGCTATCTTTTCGGCGGCTTCTCTAAGCGCTTTTTCTTGCGCTTCCTTTTCCGCCTTGGCTTTTTCCTTGGCGGCTTTGTCGGCTGCCGCTTTTTCGGCCTTGGCCTTTTCTCTGGCTTCCTTATCGGCCGCCGCTTTTTCGGCACGCGCTTTTTCCTGCGCTTCCTTTTTCGCCTTCATTTCGGCTTCCTTGGCCGCCGCTTTTTCCTGCGCCGCTTTTTCTTTGGCGGCCTTCATTTCGGCTTCCTTGGCTACGTCGGCCTTGGCTTTTGCCACAGCCTTTTGCTTGGCTTTTTCCGCAGCGACTTGCTGTTTGCCTTTTTGCTCTTTTAGCTTTTGGATTTCCTCTTGCAGGTCGGATATCTCGTCGTGATACTGCCTGTTTTGCTCGGTGAGTAACGAGTTTTGCAACGTCAAATCGCTTACCGTTTTTGTAATCTCGGAATTATTGGCATTGGCGGACATGGCGTGCGTCGCCGCGTTGGCCTGCTCCAAAGCTCTGCCGAGCTCTTTGATTTGAGCGTCCTTGTCGTCCAGCTTTTTCCTAAGACGCTCGTACTGCTCGTCGGATACGCCCGACGCAGGCATTTTGTCCTTGTATTCGTTTTCAATCTCGTTGCGGATAATCGGTTCGATTTCGTTGCGAATACGGTTGCGAAGCTCGGCGTTGTCCTCCAAAACCTGCGACGAGTCGTTGAGCTTTTTCTTTTTGTTGTTGTTCTTTACAGCTAAAACTATAACGGTAATAAAAAGCACCAATACAACAATGGTCATTACAACCGCCATTACTGTAGCGCCCGTGAACAGTGTTGCCAATCTGCTGCAATATTTCTCGCCGACACTGCCTTTATCGGGCTGAGTCATATCGCTCAAAAAAAGATTGTGCAAAAAATTGAATATGGTTTGCATCATTCCTCCTAATATGGATAAAGTTTTTCATATTATATCACTACGAAATTTTGTTGTCAATACTTATAATGCAGTTTGTTTGACAAAATTCTCGCCTTTGCGCGCGTTTAGCGTACGCGTGCTTGACAAAAATCTTAGGGTAGTATATTATTATGATAGTTAATATTTGCTCATTTATGCGGAGGATAACATGCAAAGAATTATATCTTCGGAAAGCGTGACCGAAGGACATCCCGATAAGGTTTGCGATTACATTGCCGACAGTATTCTGGACGCGTCGCTCGAAAAGGACGAAAACAGCCGCATCGCGTGCGAGGTATGCTGCGCTACCGGTCTTGCCGTAGTGCTCGGCGAGTTCGATACAGCCACCGATTTTATAGACGTGCAAAAGATAGCGCGTTCCACCATTAAAGAGGTGGGGTATACCGACCCCGCGCTCGGCTTCGATTACCGTACCTGCGCGGTGCTTAATTGCATAAACGGTCAGTCGCCCGACATAGCTTGCGGCGTTATCGATTCGCTGGAAAAACGCACCGGTCTTTCCGCCGACAAGTACGACAACGCTGGCGCGGGCGATCAAGGCATGATGTTCGGCTATGCGTGTAACGAAACGGACGAGCTTATGCCTATGCCCATAATGCTTGCTCACAAGCTTACAAAACAGCTTGCCGAAGTGCGTAAGTCGGGCGAGCTTGGATTTTTGCGCCCCGACGGCAAGGCTATGGTCGCGCTCAAATACGATAACGGCGTGCCCGTCGGCGCAAAAACGGTGGTTGTGTCCGCTCAGCACGACGAGGTAGTTTCGTACGACGACTTGCGAAGCGGCATTATCGAGTGCGTTATCAAGCGCGTTATTCCCGAAAATCTTTTGGACGGCGCCGAAATACTTATCAACCCGACGGGACGGTTTGTGGTGGGCGGACCTGCGGGCGATACCGGCGTAACGGGCAGGAAAATAATTGTAGATACCTACGGCGGCGCGATAGCGCACGGCGGCGGTGCGTTTTCGGGCAAGGACGCGTCCAAGGTGGACCGTTCGGCGTCCTACTACGCGCGGTACGTGTGCAAAAATATCGTGGCGGCGGGACTGTGCGATAAGCTGCTTTTGCAGGTGGGTTACGCCATAGGCAAGGCGCGCCCCGTTTCGCTGTTTGTGGACTCTTACGGCACGGGCGACGACAAAAAAATTCTCGAAGTAATAAACCGCGTGTTCGATTTCCGTCCCGCGGCTATCGCGGACAAGCTGGGGCTTAAAAAGCCCATTTACAGGCTGACGACCAACTACGGTCACTTTGGCAAGAAAAATTTGCCGTGGGAACAGCTTGACAGCGTAAATAAGATTAAGGCAAATATTTAGAGTGGAAAAACTAACCGGCTCGGTAGAGGAAATAATATTTCGCAACGACGAAAACGGCTGGACGGTGTTGTCGCTCGACAGCAACGGCGAGCCCGTTACCGTTGCGGGAACGCTTCCGCCCGTAACCCCCGGGGACTGCGTGGAGCTTGAGGGAGAGTTTGTGCTTCATCCCAAGTTCGGTATGCAGTTTAAGGCGAGCGGGGCGCGGCTTAGCATGCCGCATACCGTGTACGGAATTATCAAGTTTTTGGGCTCGGGACTTATCGAGGGCGTGGGCGAAAAGACTGCCGCGCGCATTGCCGAAAAGTTCGGATCCAAGACGATAGAGGTTATGGAAAATTCGCCCGAACGGCTCGCCGAGGTAAAAGGCATTTCGGCGGCTAAGGCGAGCAAGATAGCTACGGCGTTTAACGACCTTCGCGCCGAGCGCGACGCCATTATGTTTTTGGCGGGCTACGGAATTTCGGTCAATCTTGCGATGAAGCTGTATTCCGCGTACGGCGCGGCTACCGTTGCCACCGTCAAAACCAATCCGTATATACTGATAGAGGACGTCGGCGGCGTAGGGTTTTTGACCGCCGACAAAATAGCGCAGTCTATGGGCGTGGATATGCTGGGCGAGTTCCGCATGCGGGCGGGGCTTGTGTACGCGCTTAAAACGGCTTGCGAAAAAGAGGGCAACACGTACCTCCCGCGCGAAAAGTGCTTTGCAGCCGCAAAAAGCGTGCTGGGCGAGTACGACGAGAATATGCTGCAAAAGGCGTATGACGGCTTGCTTGTCGAGCGCAAGATTGTCCAGCCGTTTGACGGCGCGACAATGCAGGAATATTACTACCGCACCGAAAAGTCGGTAGCGGTCAAGCTTGTGCGGCGTGTGGATATCGATGGCGGCGTTATTGCCGACATATCCGCCATTATCGACAGGTTCCAGCAAATACACGGCATCGTACTGCACGACGCCCAGCGCGAGGCGGTGGAAAAGGCTGTATTTTCCGGCGCGTCGGTAATTACGGGCGGTCCCGGGACGGGCAAGACCACCATTATAAACTGCATACTTTTTGTACTCGATTCGATGTCGCTTAACGCGACGTTGCTTGCGCCCACGGGACGAGCGGCAAAGCGCATAACCGAAGGGTGCGGCAGGGAAGCGTCCACCATTCACCGCGCCATACTTTCGCTGGAAGACGGGGCTAAGTTTACCACCTCCGCCGTGATAGTGGACGAGTTTTCGATGGTGGATATATTTTTGTTCAAAATGCTGCTCGACAAAATTTCGGACGCCACCAAGCTGATAATAGTAGGCGATTCCGATCAGCTTCCGTCGGTGGGCGCGGGCAACGTTTTGCGCGACCTTATAGACAGCAAGCTGATACCCGTAACGCGGTTGAGCTTTATTTACCGCCAGTCGCAAACAAGCCTTATCGCGCTCAACGCGCACGAGATAAACGCGGGGCATATGCCCGACCTTACGGCAAAAAAGGGAGATTTCTTTTTCTTCCGCATGCGCAGCCCGATGGAGACTGCGGACATGACGGTCGAGCTTGCCACCACGCGTATTACCGACTTTTGCGGCATCGAGCCGTCCAAGATACAAGTTATTGCCGCGCTCAAAAACGGCGTGTGCGGCGTGCATAACCTTAACGCGCGCCTGCAAAAATCGCTCAACGGCGGCGCAAAACGGCATGTTGAGGTGGGCGATATAACCTTTGCCGAGGGCGACCGCGTTATGCATACCGTAAACAATTACGAGCTGGAATGGACGCGCGGCGCGGCAGTGGGCACCGGCGTGTTTAACGGCGATATAGGCATTGTGTCGCACATATTCGAAACGGGCGAGATAGAGGTCGAGTTCGAGGACGGGCGGCGGGTGCTGTACGCGGGCGAAATCAAGCGGCAGCTTATTTTGTCGTACGCCGTTACCGTGCACAAAAGCCAAGGCTGCGAATTCGACGCCGTGGTAATGCCCGTCGTCGGCGGCTCGCCCGTCATTATGACGCGCAACCTTTTGTACACCGCAATTACGCGCGCTAAAAAAATGGCGGTACTGGTGGGCGACGAGTACAACATTAAACGCATGGTAGAAAACAACTACGTAGCCGAACGGTTTTCGGCATTGAGTATTTTTATAAACGACGCCAAATCTGGCATGCTCAAATTATACGGTGAATAGTGAGTGACGAGGTATATCAATGACCAATAACAGCTATGACAAAGTTAAACTGATAATACTGCGCGCCGCGCTTGTTTTGATAGGCGCGGGGCTGGGCTTCCTTGCGCTGTGGCAGTATTTTTCGTTCTACCCGAACGTTGTAAAACGCGAGTATCAAATAGTGATTACGGTGGTGTCCACCGCGCTTATCGCGCTTGTGTTCGGACTGTCGGCAAAGGCGGTTTATCGGCTTATTTCTTCGGTTGCCTCGGCAGTTGGCGGGCTTAAAGACAGAGTGGGTACGCGCGGTATTATTGCCGTGTTGCTCGGTCTTTTGGTCGCGGGCGGAATTGTGGTTGGCTTTGATTTCCTTATCAAACGCTTTGTGGATATTTGGGCGGTGCGGCTGCTTGCCGATATTCTTGCATTTATTTTATGCTCCGCAGGCTGTTGCGTAGGCTTTACCAAATGGATGACTTCGCCCAAAACTCCCAAAACCCAAAAGCCCGACGCGCCCGCCGTGGGCTACCTTATGTCGGCGGAATGCTTCTCGGACGAGCGCGTGCTTACCGCCGTGCATACGCTTATAAACGTAAAGGTGGTCGGCGCTGCGTACAAGGCTCTTTGCCTTTACGGCGGGGAGGACGGCTATCGCGGTGCGCGGGTTATGGATACGCTTGTTAAGAGTGGCGCCATTTCCGTTTTGAATACAAACAAGCCGTTCGATGACGGCAAAGCGTACGAGCAGCTGGAAAAGCAGGTTGCCGCAACGAAAAGATTAAAGCGCATATCGCTTGCGGGCGGGGAAAAAGAGCTGTCGCTCGATCTTTTTGCGCCGCCGTCCGCCGATATTGCGGACGCCTTTACCGCGTTGCGCGCAAAAGACGAAACGGAGCGCGAAAACGCCCAAAAATCTTTGCCCACAGACGCGTCCGCGGACGACGTAAACGGGCAAATTATAATTGACAAATAATAAGGTTTGCGGTATAATTTGAGATGGTGGATTGGTATGAACTTTCCACATAAAAAATTTCGGAGTTTAGCTTGGATATCAAGGGCAAATACGAAAGCAAAGTTCAAAAGATAGGACTGTCGTGCGACGCGTTTTCGACGGGCTGTGTTATTTTGTGCTTGCTGTTTTTGGCGCCGTACGTATCGAGCAACGGCGGCACCTTTGTCATGTGGTTTTTGCCGCTTGCCTGTATCGTGCCGTTCGCCGTCATGCCGCTCGTGTACATGGGTATCCATAAGTACGATACGCTGTTGTTCGGCAGGTACCACTTTGTCATGCCTATATCCGCATTTCTTGCCGCGCCCTTTTTTGTTATGGCGTGGAGCGCAAGCGGCGTGGGCGCTTCGCAAAGCTGCTTGGTGTTTTTCGGCGTACTCGTTTTTGTAATGACGATTATGATTTACCGCTACTGCGCCTTTTCGGTACGCGCGCGGCTGGGCGGTGTGAGTATAGTGGATAAATATCCCGTTTACGAAATAGTTTGCGCCGTCGGTTGCGTTGTCGCGGCGGTCGCTTTTGCGCTGTTTTTGCGCTACGACCCCGATACCGTGTACGTCAACACCGCGTACGTTATGGGCGGCATTACCGTTCTTTTGGCGCTCGTGCAGTACCTTATCACTTTTTACGGCATTCCGCGGCTGGGCGGCAGGCGGGTGGAAAGTGCTAAAAGCGTGTTTAATTCGTTCTTCGGCGGACTGGACGTGAAAATGTATTTGTCCGCGCTGTTTTTCGAAGCGGCGTTCGCAATAGTTGCGGCGCTACTCGTATACTTTGGGTTTGCGCTTAATATCGGGTTGTCCGGCATTATCGCAGTAGCCGCCACCGTTATTGCCGTGTACGGCGTAAGCGCGTACTTTTGCGCGCGGTATATCACGCGCAGAAGCATGAAGCTGTCCGTTATGAATATCGTGTGCGTGATACTGCCTTGCGGCATTCTTACGCTGCTTGCCGCGCTCGACAAAACGGGCGATGGCGTGCTGGCGGGACTTATTATCGCTGCGGTTATCTTGGGCGTGGGCGGCGCCGTTGCCGTGCGCCAAACCAAGCTGCGCCTTCTCACAGTCAAGCCGCGCGTAACAAGCGGGTCGGTGTTTATTCTTTTCGATTTGACAATGTGCGCAGCGGCGGCGCTCGCGCTTGTTTCTGCCGCAATCGTTGCCAACGTTTTAAGCTGGACGAACGTTACGGCGTTCATTTACGGCTTTGCCATAGCGGTAGCGCTTGCTATTGTCGCTATGATTTTGTGTTCCCGTCCCAAACGCGTTTCTGCTTCGACGGACAATATTACAATCGGCACGGGCGATAACGAAATATAATCAACATTACGTGTAACTAACTTTGTATTTTCGCACCGAAAGGAGACAGTATGAAAACCGATATCGAAATCGCTTACGAGGCTAAGCCGCAGCCCATCGAGAGCATTGCAAAAAAGCTGGGTATAACGGACGTTTACCGTTACGGCGATTACGTGGCAAAGGTCAAGCCGGCAAACAATCCCAAAGCGAAAATAATACTCGTCACCGCCATAAACCCCACACCGGCGGGCGAGGGCAAGTCCACCGTTTCCATAGGGCTTGCCGACGGCATGAACAAAATCGGCAAGCTGACCGCGCTTGCGCTCAGAGAACCGTCCTTGGGTCCGGTGTTCGGCATGAAGGGCGGCGCGACGGGCGGCGGCATGGCGCAAATACTGCCTATGGACGATATTAACTTGCACTTTACAGGTGATTTGCATGCTATAACCGCGGCAAACAATTTGCTGTGCGCAATGATAGATAACAGTATTTATTTCGGCAATCCGCTGAAAATAGCGAAGGTAACGTTTAACCGCTGTATGGACTGCAACGACCGCGCTTTGCGTTCGGTAGTGATAAACGCGGGCTCGGGCGCGCGCGACGACGGATTTAACATAACCGCCGCCAGCGAGGTTATGGCAACGCTGTGCCTTGCATCCGACTTTGACGACCTTAAAGCGAGATTAGGCAGAATAATAGTAGCGTACGATTACGAAGGCAAACCCGTTACGGCGGGCGACCTCGGCGCGAATAACGCAATGGCGGTGCTGCTTAAAGACGCGGCAAAGCCCAACCTTGTACAGACGCTCGAAGGCACTCCGGCGTTCGTTCACGGCGGGCCGTTTGCAAATATCGCGCACGGCTGCAATTCGGTTATAGCGACCAAGACGGCGGCAAGCTACGCCGATTACGTAGTTACCGAAGCGGGCTTCGGCGCGGACTTGGGCGCCGAAAAGTTTTTTGACATCAAGTGCCGCACGTCGGGTATACGCCCCTCGGCAACCGTGCTTGTCGCCACGATACGCGCGCTCAAATACGGCGGCAATGGAGACTTGGCGGTGGGTATCGGCAACCTTATCAAGCATATAGAAAACCTTACCACGGTGTTCGGGCAAAACGTGGTGGTTGCCATTAACCGCTTCACCGACGATAGCGAGGACGATATAGCTTTTGTCAAGTCCGAGGCGGGCAAGGCGGGCGCTAACGCCGTGCTTTGCGAATGCTGGGCTAAGGGCGGCGAGGGCGCCGTAGAGCTTGCCAATGCCGTTGTGCAGGCGGCAAGCGGCAAACCCAAGCTTACATTCAGCTACGACGCGGGCGACACCGTAACCGAAAAGGTGCAAAAGGTTGCAACCAAGGTTTACGGCGCGGCGGACGTAGTGTGGTCGGCAAAGGCGAAAAAGAGCCTTGAAAAAATGTTACCGTTCGGCGTGGATAAGCTGCCCGTATGTATAGCCAAAACACAGTACTCGCTGTCCGACGACGCAAAAAAGCTGGGCCGTCCCCAAGGCTTTACAATCACAGTGCGCGACGTTCAGTACCGCGCGGGCGCCGGCTTTGTGGTAATCATTGCGGGCGATATTATGCTTATGCCGGGGCTTCCCAAAGTTCCCAACGCCGTTGGAATGGATATAGACAACGACGGCAAAATATCCGGACTGTTTTAATCAATTAAGAATTTGCGCCATTAAATAAACAAGGAGATAAGTTATGAAAATTCTCGTCACGGGTGGAAGCGGATATATAGGCAAAGCTTTTATCAAGACTTACCGCAAAACGTTCGACATCGTAGCTCCCACGCAAGAGCAAATGGATCTTACCGATGCGCGTTCCATTGCAAAAATGTTCGCCGCGCACAAGTTTGACGCGGTGCTGCATCTTGCGGGACTGCCGAGCAGCGGTAAGCATATGCCGCTCGAAGCCGACAATCTGATAATGTTCAAAAACATTCAGTATATGGCGATTGCGCACGGCGTTAAAAAGCTTATCACCGTAGGCGAGGGCGTGGAATTCGATATGTCCCGACCCATAGTCGATTACACCGAAGATATGTTCGGCAATAACATTCCCACCGACGGTTACGGATTGGGCAGGTACCTTATCAACCTTTTGGCGAGCAAGGACAAAATCACCACCGTGCTGCGCATATTCCACGTGTTCGGCGAGGGTGGCATGCAGTACCCCATAAACAAGATCGTAGCGGCGGGCAGTCGCGGCAAAAAGCAAATAGTTATCGACCGCGACAAGGTAGTCAGCGCAATATCGGTGGAGGACGCGGTCAAGGCGATTGCGGCGTTCATTTTGCGCGATTATCCTAAGGGCGATTACAACCTTGTCGCAGGCGACAAAATGAGCTACTTGGAAATTGCCAAGACGATAAAACGGCTTGTGCGCAAGGACGGCGGCGATATAGAGATAGTCGTCAAAAATCCCACACCCGACCTCGAATACACCGCAAGCAACGCCAAGCTTTTGTCCGCAGTGCCTATGCGTATAAACTCGGTGCAGAGCGGTATCAAAAAGCTTTACGAACAACTTAAAAAGTAATAATATTTATTTCTAATAAACGGAGATACATTTCAATTATGAAACTCACAAGCGACGAACTTCGCAAAAAATGGATGGACTTTTTTAAGGCGCGTAATCACACGCCCATATCCTCGGCTTCGCTCATTCCCGAAAACGACCCCACGGTGTTGTTTACCACTGCGGGAATGCACCCGCTTGTGCCGTACCTTTTGGGTCAGCCTCACCCCGCGGGCAAGCGGCTTTGCGATACGCAAAAGTGCG
>JAIEBI010000029.1 GCA_029070965.1 Clostridiales bacterium | reverse complement strand
AATTCTGAATTCTTAATTCTGAATTCTTAATTCAATTAATTGCAATATTTTCCAAGTTGCTTTATAATGATTATTATGAAACTACAAAAACTACTTTCGTTGGTGCGCAAATGCGACGCCGACTTCGGATTGATAGAGTCCGGCGACCGCATAGCGGTGGGACTTTCGGGCGGCAAGGATTCGCTTGCGCTTCTTTTTGCGCTTGCCGGCTACCGCAGATTTTGCCCTAATCCGTTCGAGCTGTGCGCGGTAGTTATAGACGCAGGCGCGGGATGCGACTTTTCCCCGCTCGCACCTATGTGCGAAAAGCTGAACGTGCCGCTGCACATAGTGGAAACGCAAATCGCGCCCATAGTGTTCGAGGAGCGCAAGGAAAAGAACCCGTGCTCGCTGTGCGCAAAAATGCGGCGCGGCGCGCTTGACAACAAGCTGATAGAATTAGGCTACAACGTGCTTGCGCTCGGGCACAACGCCGACGACATGGTGGAAACCTTCCTACTTAGCATGCTGTACGAAGGACGGTTGAATACCCTTCAACCGAAATCGTACCTCGACCGCGCGGGCATAAAGCTAATTCGCCCGCTGTTGTACGTGCGCGAAAAGGAAACGGCGGCGTTTGTGCGGGAAAACGATATTACAGTCATTCACAACCCTTGCCCCGCCAACGGCAACACCGAGCGCGAAACAATGAAATCGCTAATTGCCGAAATGTGTAAGGTTACGCCAGACGCGTTCGAGCGCGCGCACTCGGCGCTCACCCACCCCGAGCGCAACAACTTGCTCAAAAAGGATTAGATTATGTTCAAAAATATTCTATTCGATTTGGACGGCACGCTCACCGACTCGTTTGACGGCATAACCAACTCCGCGCTGTACGCATTGCACAAAATGGGCGTGACAAAGTACAATAAATCCAACCTCAACTTTTTTGTAGGTCCGCCGCTGTACGATTCGTTCGGAAAGATATTCGACGGCGACGAGCAAAAAGTAGAGCGTGCAATAACGCTGTACCGCGAATACTTTGCCGATCGCGGTTGGAAGGAAAACAGCGTATACGACGGCGTGCCGCAAATGCTACAACGGTTAAACGATATGGGTAAAACGCTAATCGTGGCGACAAGCAAGCCCGAGCTATTCGCCCGCCGCATAGCAGAACACTTTGACTTAGCCAAATACTTTGTATTCGTCGCGGGCGCGTCTATGGACAGTAGCCGAACAAAGAAGGCCGCCGTTATAGATTACGCCATAGCAAGCACAGGCATAGACAAAGCCGATACGATTATGATCGGCGACCGCAACCACGATATATTCGGCGCAAAGCAGTGCGGGCTGAAATCCATGGGCGTGCTGTACGGCTACGGGGATTTGCAAGAACACACCGCCGCCGGCGCGGACTATATAGCCGACACGCCACAAGACGTTGTTAAAATATTAAGCAAATAAAAAATCCGCAACTGCGGATTTTTTGTTTACTCGTCTTCTTCGGGCGATACCGTTATTTTAACCTCGGAAACGCGCTTTTGCGTGGAGCGTGTTACCACTATGTGTAGGCGCTCGTAATCGAAGCACTCTCCCGCCACGGGGATTTTTTCCATTTGCTCGGTCACCCAGCCGCCGACGGACGCCGACTCGAAGTCCTCGCGCACGTCTATGCCGATATAGTCGAACACGTCGAGTAGCGGCGCGTTACCGTTCACAACGTAAGTGTTGTCGTCCGTCTTTTTAATGAACTCCTCCACCTCGTCGTGCTCGTCGTATATTTCGCCGACAAGCTCCTCAAGTATGTCCTCCATAGTGACGATACCGCTCGTGCCGCCGTACTCGTCCACGACGACCGCCATGTGTATTTTGCCCTTTTGCATCATGCGGAGCGCGGCGGAGATTTTCATGTTTTCGGACAGCCACACGGTGTTTTGCACGCACGCCTTAAAGTCGGTCGCACCGTCCAGCTTGGCTATAAGAAAGTCTTTTTCGTGTACAATACCCGTTATGGTATCGATAGTGCCGTTGTAAACAGGCATGCGCGAATAGCTGTTGTCGCGGAACTTTTTGGCGACCTCGTCCATGTCCTCGTCGTCGCTGACTGCAACCACGTTTACGCGGTGGGTCATGATGTCGCCTATATCCAAGTCCTCAAACTCGATAGCCGAGCGGATAAGCTCGGATTCGTGCTCGTCGATACCGCCCTCGTTGTGCGCAGTTTCCACGTACGTCAACAGCTCGTCCTCGGTAATGCCCGGGGTCTTTTTAAACTTGAATATTTTAAGCAACAGTTTTTTCCATTGCGAAAAGATCCACGTGAGCGGAAAGAACAAAATTTCGAGCGCGAATATAAGCCCGCTGAACATGCGCACAAAGCCCTCGGGGTGTTCCTTCGCTATCGTTTTGGGCGTGATTTCGCCGAATATAAGAACCGACAAGGTAACTACCACGGTGGACACCGTAACGCCCGTCGAGCCGCCTATTAGTTGCACAAACAATATCGTCGCAAGCGAGGACGCTACGATATTGACAATGTTGTTGCCGATAAGTATGGTCGTGATAAGCTTGTCGTACGCGTCTATCATCTTGCCGACGCGCTTTGCCCACTTAACGCCGTTTGCTTCCAGCGTGTGCAGCCTAACGCGGTTGACGCTGGTAAACGCCGTTTCGGCAGCCGAGAAAAATGCTGATAAAAACACAAGTACTATAAGGACTATCAAAAGTCCGACTTGCGTAGAGGTCATTACACTTAAATTAGATGGGTCCATAATGGACGACTGTTATACTCCGTTAAATATTTTTTGAGTGACTTAATTGTAACATAAGCGTATACGCTTTGTCAACATAATTTCCAATTTGGAATTCATAATTCCGGTCGAATTAATTTACGCACAAGCTTATCCTTAAAATACTCTTCAAACTCCTCTATCGTCCCCTCTGTTATCAAGTCCTTTTGACAAATATAATCGTAGTTTTTTTGCCCCATATAGAACACCATATGGTACCACTCGCCGCAATCGATTACCTTTTTAACATCGTCGTAATACCGTGCGTGCTCAAAAGTTTTTCCGGTACACAACATAATATCCGGCATAATTTCCACCTTGAAAGGCGCTTGTACTTTGCTTATATTCGTCGGCGCAAATCTATAAACAATACCGGCGATGACGATAACAGCAAACGGTGCAAAAAACATAGCCGCAAGCCAATCGCAGTAAATGCAAAACAGCAAAACAGGAATACAAAATATAACGGAAAATATACATGCACCGATCATGAACGCATTAGCGCCCACCTTTTTCTTATACAGTTTAGCGTTATCCGAAACTTCACCACTAAATGTTATCATAAAACTCACTCCTTACTTTATTTCTTTGAAAGATATGATAATAAATTGCTTTTGCCTGTTTCATAGTCCAAATAAACCTTACCGTCTTCTCCTGCTTCGCGTATTTCAACAACAGGGTAAGTGATTAGCGGTACGGATCCGTTATGAATTTTGCGCCGTCCCACAGTAATAATATACTGCTTGTCAGATTGGGCAAAATCAAAGTCGTTTTTCTCCAATTCCTTTGTATTGCTCGGGATAATTTCATAATCCTCAGCAAATCTCAAATCGTGACATTGTTCATCGTACTGCAAATATATGCTATAATAATTAGCCTCAAATTGTTCCAAGCGGGTTATTGTTGCATTAATCGTAATATAACTATCGTCGCGTCTATAATATGTCACTGCTTTGGCTATTGTCTCCTTAGATGCATAAGCAAGACAAAAGTAGAATACAACTATTGCACCGAGTACGCTTCCCACGGCACCCAATATCGAAAATGTAATAATCAATCCTTTACGTTTCATAAGTTACTCCTACGCTATTACAACCGAAAATAAACGCCGTTTGTCCCACGAAAAGCAAAATTCATTGTTCTCATTATTTTTTTCCCGTGTAATATGCCTCTTCTTTGGCGGACAAATTAACAATAGGCTGTTGCAAGTATTGCATAATAACCGCATAACGCCTTTTGCTCAATGATATTTGTATCGCGTCTTTAACGGCAATAGCCTTATTGTACGTCATAGTAGATAACTTTTTCGTTTTGGAAAAAAACAAAAATGGTATTAAATGCAACATATAAGTTGCCTCTGCCATTTCGTCCCACGATATACGCAGTTTGCAAAACACGCCCAAGAAAGATCTTGATACACCCGTTTCATCTATTGTTATTATGCTGTATATTCTTCTTGCACCAAAAATGATTAAAAGTATACTTATTCCCCAACTGCAAAATGTCCACAATATACCATACGCAATTAAATGCGGCGCAAATAATTCCCCGTCAGTAATTACCACAGTAAAAATGTGAAGCCCGCATAATACAACCATCGCCAGCACAGTAGAAATCATAATCGTAGGCGAACAAACAATTCTTATTTTACGCCGTGCCATTATCTTTATCCTCTATCGGATTATTGTCTACATTTTTAATTACATCGTTTATAGCGTTAGCTTCCGTAATCGGCTGTATATTTTTTCGCCTAATACGTTTGACGATAATAGTTTCGCATATCACATAAAAAATCATTTGAAAAAAGAAAGTTACACACCACATAAACGGCATTAATATAAACCAAGTCGGCTTGTCAATGGGAACCATAAAAACAAAAACGATGAATACTATAACATCGGTAACGCTTTTGGCAATACTCCAACCTAAACACCAATGAAACGGTTTTTTCGTACCCTTCCATTCAGGAATAAATTTTACGGTTTCTCCATTTTTTATCCATCTCTTATAAAATTCATAAACAGTCGCTATGTCATATACGAAAAACAATACTAACATTATCAATAGCGACATAACATATTCCATTATTTCATCCATATCTTATCTGACAATTCCCTCCTTGCAAAACTTACTCTTGTGTATCACCCGAACAATTACGCGCCACTATTTTTTGTCACTCTGAGCGCAGCGAAGAGTCTCAACCTTTTCCTTTCAGTTTTTTACGAACAAGCTTATCCTTAAAAAGCTCCTCAAACTCCTCTATCGTCCCCTCGGTTATCAAATCCTTTTGACAAACATAATATACAATCTTATGCGGGAAATAAAATACCATGTGGTACCATTCGCCGTAATCTACTACTTTTTTCACATCGTCGTAATAGCGTCCGTACTCAAAGTCTTTTCCCGAACTTATCATTATATCGCTCATAATCGATACCTTTGTCGGCATTCGTATCTTTTTTAAATCCGTAGGAATTACTCTATAAAATACACCGCTTAATACTGCAAACACAAACGGAATAAACATAATTACGCTTATCCAATCAACATAGATACACAACAGCACTATCGGAATACAAAATATAATAGACACTATACTTGTAACGATTATTAGCATACGTGCCTCTAATTTTTTCATAAAGAATCTCGCGTTGTCCGAAACTGCACCACTAAATACTATCATTACGTTACACCCCCTCCGATTATTTCAACTCGAACCAGAAGGTGCTGCCCTTGCCGATTTCGGATATTACGCCGAATTCGGCATTGTGCGCGGTGAGAATGCTTTTGCAAATAGATAGACCGAGGCCCGAGCCAACCACAGTACGCGTGGAGTGCGGAGAACGGTAGTATCTATCCCAAACGGAATCGAGCTCGGATTGCTCTATGCCGCTGCCGTGGTCGGTGACCTCAACCCGCACGCCGCCGTCTTGTTTTTTGACGCGCAGTATAACGGTCTTATCGTCGCCGCAATAGTTGACGGCGTTGCCGATAAGGTTGTACAACACTTGTTCTATCTTGGACTTGTCGCATGTGGCGACAGCTTCGGAGTCGATATCCTGCAACAGCTTTATTCCGTCGCGTTCGCGTACCAAATCGAACCTTTCCAGCACGGCGGCGGCGACTCCCGACAAATCGGTGCTTTCAAACTTATACTCGCTAACGCCCGATTGGAGCTTGGAATAATTGAGCACGTCGCCCACAAGCGCGGTCAGTCGGTCCGCCTCGGATATTATTACGCCTGCCGTTTTTTCTCGCTTGCTCTCGTCCATAGGCATGTCGCGCAGCATTTCCGCGTACGCGCGGATCATAGTCAGCGGCGTGCGAATATCGTGCGACACGTTGGCTATTATATCGCGTTGAAGCTGTTCCGCCTTTTGAATGTTTTGCGTGGCGGCATTTAGCGCGCAAGCGAGGTTTTCGTACTCGTTATATCCCGCGCCCGAAAACACCACGTTGTAGTCCCCGTCCGCCAAGCGCTTGGCCTTTTGCGAAAAGTCGGTAAGGTACTTGGTTTGATGCCGCGACGCGAAAAACGCAAACACGCAAGCCAAAGCAAGCACTATAACAGTGCATAAAGCAAGAATGTTTATTGTTTTTACCGTCTGCTGGTTCCACACGTCGTATGGCTTCATTACAAGCAAGTACGCTGTGCCGCCGTCCTCGGTGGCGTGCTTGCTGCCCTTGCACAAATACGTGCCGAACGGCGTGTTCGCCTTGCACTGTTTTCCGCTCGAAAAAACCGATTTAAAATCCAGCTTGTCCATAACCGCGTCGAACAGGTTGCTGTCGTCGCTTATGCCGTTGCCCATGTCGTCGACCATGATGCAAATGTCGTTTTTCTCGGCTTCGTCAATCTTGAACACGGCAATAGCGACAGGCTTATTGCTGCGCGCAACGTCGAGCAGCCTGTACTTGTACATTGTAAGGCTGTTGTCGTCCACGCGCTTAGGAAAGCCGACCGCAGCCGAGCGTTCTATACGCTTAACGTCCTCCTCCATCATCCTGCCGTAAAAAGCATTCAAACTGACTAAGAACACACCGAAAAACAATATCAAAATTATCAACGAAAACAAGCAATAATCGATAGTGGTGCGCAGCGATATCGACTTTATAAGCGGCAACCGCTTTTTTTTCTTACTCAAAACTGGCGCGCACTCGGTTGTGGGCGCGTCGACGTCGGTCGCATTCGCCTGCTGCGATTCCGTAATACCTTGCAAATTGTTTTCGCTTTCGTTTTCCATGATATACTATCAGTATATCATGGAAATGCATATAAGTCAATAATCAATCAATTCCGAATTAATTTAGTAGTTTTCAGCCTTCATCTCGAAAAACGCTTTGGGGTGCGCACATACGGGACAAACCTCGGGTGCGCAATCGGCAACCACCATATGCCCGCAGTTAAGGCAAACCCAAACGACCTGAACGCCTTTGCAAAATACCTCGTTCTTTTCGATATTGGCGGCAAGCTTTACGTACCGTTCCTCGTGCGTTTTTTCGATAGCCGCGACCTTACGGAAAAGCTCGGCAATGGACGCGAACCCTTCCGCGTCCGCCTCCTCGGCAAAGGTTTTGTACATATCCGTCCATTCAAAGTGTTCGCCGTCGGCGGCGTCTTTCAGGTTGGTAAGCGTTTCGGGTATGCCGTCGTGAAGCAGCTTAAACCAAATTTTGGCGTGCTCCTTTTCGTTGGACGCCGTTTCGGCGAATATGGCGGCTATTTGCTCATAGCCGTCTTTTTTGGCGCGTGACGAATAGTAATCGTACTTGTTGCGCGCCATGCTCTCGCCCGAAAACGCTGTCATAAGGTTTTCTTCCGTCTTGGTGCCTTTAAGATTTTTCATAGAACAATACTCCTTATATATATTGCAGTATGATTATACAACACTTATCAGCGCATATCTTGATTGAATTGGTTGTTTTATGCGTTTTTTTGCAACATAAAAGCCGCACGGATATTCCATGCGGCTTTCTAAATTGTTAATTCTGCATTACTTAACGTCAGCGTAAATAAGTCCGGCAGCGCCGATTATGCCGGCGTCGTTACCCAGCTGCGCCGTAAGTATATCGAAGCGCGGCGTATCGGCAAAGCCGTAGTTGCGGTCCTTGCAGTAGTCTTTAAGCTTGTAAATGAGATAGTCGCCTTGGGCGCACACGCCGCCGCCGAGTATTATCGCCTGCGGGCGGAAAATGTTGGCAAAGTTGAGCATGCCCTCGCCGAGATACTTTACGTAGTAGTCGACAACGGCATTAGCCGACGCGTCGCCTTGCTTGCTGCACTCGAACGCCGTTCTGCCGTCCACGTCGTCGAGATTAGGCGAAAACTTCCACATAGCCGAATTTTTGTCGGCGAGCATAGCCTTTTTGGTTTCGCGTATAAGCGCGGTCGCGCTGCAATACGCTTCCATACACCCGCGCCTGCCGCACGAACACGGCTCGCCGTCCACAACAAGTACCATGTGCCCCATTTCGGCGCCCTTACTTTCGTTGCCCTCGTACAACTTGCCGTTGAGTACAATGCCGCCGCCTACGCCCGTGCCGAGTGTAAGGAAAATGGTATCGGTATACGTCCTGCCAACGCCGAACATAGCCTCGCCCAACGCGGCAACGTTTGCGTCGTTGCTCACCTTGATATGACGGTTGATAGTGCGCGCAAGATCGTCCACAAGCGCAACGTGATGCCAGTTAAGGTTGAACGCGCGATCTACCGTGCCGCGCGCCGAATTGATAGCCCCGGGGCAACCGATACCCACACCCAAAAAATCGCGGTCGCTGATATCCACAAGCGATTTGATTACGTTGCTTATATCGTTAATTATCTTGTGCGGACCTCCGGCAACGTCGGTGACAACCTTGTCCTTTTTGAGTATTTTGCCGTGTTTATCGACAACGCCCACCTTTATGGACATTCCGCCTATATCAACACCTACGCAATACATATTTCCCTCCGTGATTATTATGTGTATTTCGGTAAAGTAAAACCATAGCCCACGGCTATGGTAATGCTTTCTATTCTATTATTATGGTATTAATCGACGATTTAAGCTTGTCTTTTTCCGCTTGATTGCGCTCTTTAAGGTACTCGCCGAACATATTGACGGCGTTGTGCCTATCGAGTATAACGTACCGCCGCGTAACGGGCAGCTTCTTTTCGGGCGGAATGACAGGCCGTTGCGACGCGCCGCCGCTGCCGCTCTTTTTGGGCTTGGCAGTCCTCGGCGCTTTTGCGGTAGCTCTTTGAGTCGTCGGTCTTGCGGCAGGTTTTTTGACTGCCGTCGGCTTGCTGTCGGTCGGGCGCGGCGTGACAGTCCTTATTTCGGGAATGTATATGCCGCGGTCGGGCTCTATATCGTCGGTCGGCGTTTCCAATATGCGCTCGACTTCCTGCCCGATATCTATCGGCTGCTCGATAGGCGCCCCGTCGTACTCGTCCGTCGGCTGCTCGTCGGCATAGTCGTAGTTTTCGCCCTCGCCGGCTTCGTATTCGCCGTCGGTAGGCTCCTCGGTTTGCTCTGCATATTCCTCGGCTTGCGTGCCGTCATCGTACGTGTACTGTTCGTCTTCGTCGTAATAAATATCATCGGTCGGTTGCTCGTCGCCTTCTTCCGTCACGTACTCGTCAACTTGCTCCTCGGCATAGTCGTCGGGCTGTTCTGCGTATTCGTCCGTTTGTTCCTCGGCATATTCGCCGTCGTTTACGGCTTCTTCGACAGGTTGCTCGTCGTAATCGTCGGCTTGTTCGTAGTCTTGCGCACCGCCCGCGTCCTCTTGGGGCTCGTCGTCAAAGGTATCGAACGAATCGAATGCATCGTCACCTTCGTCCTTTAATCCGACAAATTCGCTATGCTGTTCTTCCTTGGGCTGTTCGCGCCAATCGACTGCGGGCTGCTCGTCCTCGGTCGGAGTTTCGGTAGCGGGCTGCTCGGCTTTTTCGGGCTGCTCGTCTTTTGAAATTTTGTCCTCTTTTTCCGCCTTAGCTACGCGCTCGGTTTTGCGCACAGCCGATTCGCCGATGCGCCTTATACGTTCAAGCTCGGCTTCGCGTTTAAGCTGCTCGGGCGATTTTTTGACTGCCGGTTCTTTCTTTTTCTTGTTGTCCTTTTTATCCTTTTTGCCTTCCTTTTTGTTAGCTACAAGGCAGTCCACTATAAGCGCAGTAAGCGACAGTATAAAAAGAATTGACAAAAGCCCGAATCCGAAACCTGTGGAAAGCAATACAAAAATCTCGGGCATCGGGAGCGTAACAATATCAGTCCCCATAACGAGGAACGCAGCTGCAACGCCTTTATCCTGAACGGCAACAATACACAAGCCGTCGACGGTATTCAACATTGTAAGCACCGAGCATGCTACCAAGACAGCGGAGACTACCATTGCCAAGGAAGCGAGAATGCGCAAAATGACGTCGAATGCGCCGCACTTGCGTTTGCCCTTGACGGCTACGACTATTATCGAAATCAAAAACAGTAACGACAGCGCCGCACATACCGACAAGAATATAATAGGTGTTAGGTTAAAAGCTACCATAACCGTATTATACAACGCGTGTTATATTTTGTCAATCTTTGAATGAAAATATTTGAAAGATTTGACGAATTAAACGGAAATTTAGTCTATTTTACTTCGATTTGTTTTCCGTTTTCGGCGCAAACGTACACGTAATGCACGCCGTCGTCCAGCTCGTAACGATATTCGTAGCAAATGCGTTCCTTGCCGTCCATTTTACGCACGACAAGCTTGCCGTCCGTCGTATCCGATTTTAACGCTTTGTGCGCCTCGCCCTCCGACTTTTTGGGCGAAGGGATATTTTTGTGTTCGTTGTCGCAGCCGCCCGCAGTGAACGCCACCGTCTTGCCGCCGTACACGACCGCTATCGCGCTGTCGTCGCAAGCCATAGCGCCGTCGTAGCTGCGGCACATAATAACGCTTACCGACTTGCCGGTGACCTCGCACCATTTTACTTCCAGTCCGTCGTAGCCGCAAGCCGAAGCCGTTTGGAGCGCGATTTGCTTGGCGCTTTCGGTATCGGTGTCCTCGGCCTCATCGCGAACAAACGCGAACTCGATTATCTTTTTGCCGCACACAACGGCGTAGCCGGTATTGCCGTCGCGCTCGACATTGAATTCTATATGCCCGCCGTAATCGCCCACATAGTCGGCCTTGTCGGAGCTTAACGCCGACTTGACTATTTCTGCCGCCGCATTAATATCGTCCTCGGTTACGTTTTCGTCGTGCTCGCCGCCGTTAGACGGAATAAGCTCGCCGTTGTACTCGAACTCCGTGCCGTCAGTCACCCACGCGCAGAACTTGCTCGCGTAATCGTACAGCATATCTGACATTTGCATAGTCTGTTCGGGTGTGTAGTCGTGCAGTACGGTGGAAATATCGTTAAGGAACTGCTCCTTGGCGCGGCTGTCCGCCCAGTCGTCGCTGTGGCATTCGAGCGCCGTTTCGGCACGCACGGCGTGAACAAGCGCGGTGCGGTTAAGCGTTTCCGCAGGCTCGACCTCGTTGCACAGCCTAAGCGCGGACATCGTGCTTTTGAGCTCGACAGCCGAGTCGCGCAACAGATATCCCGCCATTTGCTTAGACGAATCGTTAAACGTCGCGTTTTCTTGGCGCTGGCGCACGGCGAGCACAAGCCCCGAAATCAAGCCGCACAGCATGACCGCAACCGTCACCGCCACAGCCGCAATAATAATGCCGTAGCCTTTACTTTTGTTTGTTTTGTAATTCATAGGTTTTTCCTTTTGTTATGATGATTATAGTGCAAAGTTATGCTTACCAATCTTAATATGCACTGTAAGCGACCAAATCCAGCTGGACGTGGCGGTAGCGGGATTGTAGTAGTACAGGCAACCGCCCGTGGGGTCCCAGCCGTTAAGCGCGTCGCGCGCGGCGTTGTAAGCCGACTGATTGGGGGTAAGGTTGATTTGCCCGTCGTCCACCGCGGTGAACGCGCCGCGCTGATAAATAACGCCAGAAATGGTGTTGGGAAACTTGCTCGACTTTACACGGTTAAGCACGACCGCCGCAACTGCGACCTGACCGTTGTACGGTTCTCCGCGCGATTCGCCGTAAACGCACCGTGCCAAAAGATTGAGATCGCTGTCCGAAATATTTGTTGTAGTGCCTGTGCCCGTGCCGCTAGACCCGCCGCCGTTAGCGGATAGGTTTATGCCAAGCTTTTTCTCCGTGCCACTGCCGACAACGCCGTCCACGGTCAAGCCGCAATCGGACTGAAAATGCATTACCGCGCACATAGTGCGTCTGCCCCATGAGCCGTCCACCGTGGACTTGTAATACCCCGCGCTTTTAAGCGCGTTTTGCACGGCTTTAACGTTTGCTGCCGTCTTGCCCTTGGTTATGCCGCCGCTCTTTGCCGTTGTAGAAAGCGTTATGCCTAGCTTGCTCGCAGTACCGTTACCCACAACGCCGTCCACCGTCATTCCGCGGTCGGACTGGTATTTGAGCACAGAGCGAAGCGTTCCGTTACCCCACTTTCCGTCTACCGTACCGGTATAGTAGCCGTACGTTTTGAGCCGTGCCTGAACAGCCGCAACGTTAAAATCGGTTTTGCCCTTGGTTATGCCGCCGGTAATGGGAAGCTTTACTTTAAGCTTGCTTGCCGTGCCGCTGCCCACAACGCCGTCCGCTTTGAGTCCGTTGTCGGTTTGAAAGCGTTTGACGGCGGACAAAGTGCCGTTGCCCCATTTGCCGTCTACCGTAGATTTGTAGTAGCCGAGTGTGGACAGCCGAGCCTGCACAGCCGCAACGTTGCCGTAGGTATTGCCGCTTGCAATATCTGCATACGCCACCGAAGCGGTCGGTATAAGCGCAAGCAACGCCGCCAAAACAAGCAACGTTGCCGCAAGTATGGAAAAGCGCGCGCGTTTTTGTGTTTGTGTCATAAGAATTTCCTTTGTGTTTATTGACGGTTTAGCCGAAAAGCTCTGCAAAAATCGACTTGTACTTAAAGTCCTCGCCGTAGCACAGCGGCGGATAGATTACGCACCACCAGTTATCGCCCTTGCCGCTGCCAAGCTCTATTATGAGCGCGTCGTACATTCCCTCGGGCACCGTAACGTCGTGATACATACGCGACGGAAAGTACTCGTAGGACAGCCTTGCCTTTGCGCCGTAGGTGTAACCGTAAGCGCGAAGGGTGCGGTCGGCAACTGCGGATATTATATCCAGCCTTTCGCCTATATCGCGGTACGCCTCGTCGAATGTCGACTTTTTTACGTTGTCCGTGATATAAGCGTTGACCGCGTCGCGCACCTTCAGCTTGACAGCCTGATCGGCTTTGTCGTTGGAGTTGGCGCGGATATGCAGTCGCAGCAATTCGCCGTCATAGGTATTATTATCTTTACAGCCCAAAAATATAGACGAAACGCAAAAAAATATTGCGACAGACAATAATACACATACACTTTTTTTGATGATTTGTAATATTCTTTCCATACACACGATTATTGCCGCGTGTAAAATTTTTATACAATGCGGAGTGAAGAATGTAGAATGCAGAATTAAAAAAGGTCGAGATTTTTTTCAATCGACATTAAAACCTCAACCTTATTTATAATTCTTAATTCTTAATTCTGCATTCTTAATTCTTAATTATTTCCCCGTTCTTTAAGCTTTGGAAAATAAGCCAATATCCTTTGCCGGTGGGAATAGCTTTGTTTTCGGGCAGCCACTGCGCCTCGTCGCCGAGCGGCGAAGTCTTTTCGTACGTGCCCGACACGGCGTAGCACAAAAAGTCGTTACCTCCCCGCCCGACGGAAATTATATGTCCGTCGATAGGCACCTTGACCCAACTGATATCGGGCAACAAAGAAGACAGCTTTTCATCCTTTTCCGCGCTGTCAAACAGCTTTTGAATATCGGATTGGGCCCGCTCAATAAACGATATTTCGCGTATCGGCTTTACTTGTTGTTTGTTCGTTATCGGCTTGACGGACATTTGCTCGCCTTTTAACGCGCGCGTAGAGCGCGTTTTCAGCCACCGCGCCGCAAGCTCGCACGGGCGCGAACCGCCGTAAGCCGTAGGACTGTCCGCAGTCGCCGCCGCGGCAGGCATAGCGTCCTCGGTAGGTTCGGCAGTATCGTTTACAACCTCGGCATTATCGGTATTATCGGCTTCGAGCATATCGACCTCCATGTTGTCACTGTCGTCCGCGTCGGTTATTGCGGTGGTTTCCGCTTCCGTCGCAGCCGATTTTTCCAGCACAGGCGCAAGCCCGTCAAGTATGGACGGAGCATCGAGCGCGCGCGGCGTGTCCAAAAACTTATCGACAACAGGCATTCGCGCCGACATGTCAATGGGCGTATAAAAGTTTGTTTCGGCTATTTGCTCGTCGCCGTAAATTTCCAGCCGCGACTGCGGAATACCCGTGCCGTCGGGCATCGGTAATACCTTGGGCGGCGTGGATATTGGCGGCAGCGCGGCAAGCGTCGGGCGGTCGACAACTGGCGCTCGCCTGTCGTTTTTGGTCAGCAAATCCATAATATTAGCTTCCCACATGCGCTTGCCGTTTGTGCCGTACAGCCTGAGCTTGGTATCGAACACCGCAAAATGCAAATTGTCCGCCTCCGTTCCCTCCACAATAAACACCGACGACGGATTGTCGCGATTGGGAAGGTCGCGCACGTACACGGCGCGCGGCGTGATTACTCCCGCTTTAAGCTCGCCGCAGGTAGGCATATCGAAGGTGCTGAGCGAAAACCTCAAACCCTTCGCGCTCTTTTCAATCAGCACGACGCCCTTGCCCTCGCCCGACAGTATCAACATTTTTTTCTCGTACAGCATACGCACCACCACTGTTTTATTTGAGGAGTAAATTTGCCCGCTTGCGGGAGCAAATTTGCGACAACAACAAATTAGGTGTAATACTGCGCCTTTTGGGGCGCAATGCGCACGAAGTGCGCAAAACCAAGGCTTACCTTGGTGGTATTTATACCTAATTTATATATGTATACTATAAAACATATGTCGCGTATTGCCGTGTTTATGCCCTTTTTGCGCGATTATTGTCGGGGTGTAATTTTTAGCACAAAAAAACCTTTGACCGTTAAATCAAAGGTTTTAATTTGTATATTATTCCGCTTCGCTCTCGTCGTTGTCTTCGCCTTCCTGCTCGGGGCCTTCCTGCTCGGGACCTTCCTGCTCGGGTCTGCTTACCGGTACGTCGGAGGCATTTACGCGTTCAGGCAATTCAAGTATGGGGAACTCTCCAAACTTTTCGCCGAACGTGACGCTAAACGTCTCATACTTTGCTTTAAGCTCGTCAATAGCGTCTGTTACGTCTTTGTATTCGCCTGCGAGCTTGCTATCCAACAACGACTCCCAGTTATCCTTTTCCCTATCGGGTGCGGTAGTGCAGGTAAACTCGTATGTCCTAAGCTTCTCCCACAGGTCGTTCATAGCCGTGTTAATATTGGTCGTCACTCCGTTGAGCGTAGTAAAGTTTTCCGACTTTAAGCCTGTCGTTTGGGCGTCTATCTTGCCGGCTATACTCGTGTTGTAATCGAGTATGGCTTGAGCGACGGTGTCGAAGCCTGACGCGCCGAACTCCGAAGCGACGCGTAGCTTGATGTTTGCGTCGGAATCGTCGAACTTGCGCTTTTTCTGCGCGGTTATACTCCACGGTGCTCCGTCGTAATTGAGATTGCTAACGTTGATAAACAGGTTAAGCTCGTTGCCCGTAAGCTTTTCGGCCTTGGAGTTGTCGGCAGTCTTCTTTTTGTAGACCATTTCAACAAGCCGACCGTAAGCGTCCTTGTCGGGCAACAGCAACTTGTTGCGCAGTCCGTACGCCCAATCGTCGAGGTAATTGCACATAACGGCTTTGTCGCCGTACTCGTTTTGAATGGACTGTATGCCGGGGACAAATGTGTAACCGCCGAAGCAGCTGAACACTATGGTAAAAGCAAATACCCACAACGCACCGCGTATTGCGCCGAACAAAAAGCCAACAAGCCTGCTGACGACCGTCTTTTTCTTGCCGATATACGATTTGATAATGACGGTGACGATTATAAGCAGCAAGCGCACAACAATGAATATGCCCACGCCGCAAATGGCGGAGAACATCATAAACGCGCCGTACAGCGCAAAGCCTGCATTTTCCACGCTGATGCCCGAGGAAGGTATAGTCGCATTAGCGCTTGTCGCGGTTTTAATCACGTCCGTCATCGGCTTGTAGAAGTTGGTAAACAAGTACGATTTAGGGTCGAGCTTCATGCTGCCGATGCCGCTGTAAATCATGTTGGCAAGCGACCATTGAGCTTTATCCCCTACACCGTTGCCGAGCACGAAATTCTTAATGCTGTCTATGCCGAGCAAAGCCTCCGCAATGACGGTGGAAAGGAAAAACGCCAAAACAAAGGATACGATGAACGCGCCGAGCGACAGTGCGCTCTTTTTTGCGCCCTTCCACAGCCCGAGCAGTCCGACAAGGACCACTAATGCCAATAATGCTACATCAATCCAAGACATACGAAACCTCCGAATACTTATTGCCTTGCTTTGAAAATTTTAAACCGCCGTAAGCGGCATTTCGGTATAATCGTCGCGGTTAATGGCAAAACTCGATTTATGCCTTATAACGATTTTTTTATGCCCGAAATTTCCGAGATTAACGCCGAGTCCGACAACGGAACTACGCGCGATTTCGAGTTTGAATGTGCTTTTGCCACGCTCGGCTTTCAGCCGATAGTGCTATGCATAGGCTCCGACCGTGTGACCGGCGATTGTCTCGGCCCGATAGTCGGGCAAATGCTGGTGGAACGCAAAGCCAATGCCTTTGTGTACGGAACGCTCGACCGCCCCGTTACCGCGCTTAACCTGAAAGACGCGATTGCGCACATAAACGGCGCGCACATTGGAAAAAAGGTGCTTGCGATAGATTCGTCCGTCGGGCGGCTTTCCGACGTCGGCAAAATCCGCATTGCGTTCGGGTCTATCGCTCCGGGCAGCGCCGACGGCAAAAAGCTGCCAAAGGTCGGCGACGTGTCCATTACCGCTACCGTGACCGACCCGCGCAAAACGCCGCTGTCGGCCGTACGGCTAGGTACCGTTTACACCTTAGCAAACACGATAGCTACGCGCATAATAAAGTGTCTACAATAACCCTACTACCATTTTACAATATTTTATATAAAAAATCCATTAGTACAACATTAGAATTTGATTAGAAATTTGTGTTCATGTTTTCACCCGCCTTTCGCAATAACGACATAAGAGTATAAAAGTAGCTAAGGTACGGTTATATTCGACTTTGCGCCGCTGTTATACTTAACCTATGAGCATGGATAGTGATTACAATCCGACCGCCGAACAATGCGCAAGACCGCTATTTTTTGCCGATCCTCTTGCCGCGCTGAAAGCCGCAGCTCCCGCGGGCAGCAGCGTGTACGCAATCGGGTTTGACAATACCGATTTTATTTTGCGCGCGGGCTATCGGATTACCGACGGCGAATGTGACGTTTGCTTCGCGCGCGGCGGCAATGCCGAGTTTTTTTCCGCCAGAAGGACAGCACATAAAAAGCTTATACTTTTACCTACGCATGACTACCCCGCCGCGGCGTGCGAAGCGTACCGCGCTGAGGTAAAATCGTTTGCCGTACTGTGCGCGGGCAAAAAGCCGTATGCCGTGGTGTTTGACGAAACGGACGCGCACGTAAATCACGCGTCGCTGTTCGGCGAGATAGTCGCGCTCGACCTTGCGGCGTTCGACGCAGAAGCAAGCGCACGCATGGCGGGACGGCGAATTGTAAGCGACGCCGCTGGGCGTATAGCAAAGCTTGTAACCGAGCTTACCGCCGAGCTGAAAAATATAGAAAAGGACGTTGCGGCACAAGCAAAAGCGCTTGTAGATGCGGGACGAAAAGCCGCCGAAATAGTTATGGACCGTCCCGAGCTTTTATGCTCGTCGGGCGCGGCACAGGCGGCGGAAGCGTACCGAATGCTGTGCGCCGCCGAGCAAAGACAGTCCGGCATGCGCGGCGAGCTGGAAATGATATTCGGCGCGTACGTAACGGATTTTTACATAAAAAGCCTATCGGCGGTACAACCCGATTTTCCGCCAGACAACAACAAACGCATAGACAGCTTAACGAGCAACTTGGGCGCCGACGTGCGCCGCGCCTGCATACACGTAACGCCCATATACCCGCCGCAAAGGCTTATGCTGTGCGAATACCGAATTAAAGAATTCCGCGGCGAGCTTATGCGCGCGCTCACCAAGCTCGTGCGGCGGCGTAGCGAGGCGTGGCAGGTATTTAAAAGGCTATATCCCGACGACGGGTATTGCCTGAAAACGCTTGTCGACAAAACGGACGCCCCGCTGTGCGTCGGACTCGCGCCCGACGTGTTTAATTGCGACTCCCTGCTGTCGTTTTTAAAACAAACGGGCAAGCTGGAAAAATACGTGATATAAAAATGAGATTACAAGCAACGCAAGTAATCTCAACCTATTCTTATTATTGTTTTTATCTATATTGGTACTCTTCCAAGTCCACCCTGCCGTCAATCACTTTTACGCCCTCGGCCTCCAACAATCGCTTTTGTGCGTCAACGCCGCCAAAGGCGAAATCGGGCGCAAGATTGCCGCTTGCGTTTACCACCCTGTGGCAAGGCACGCTGCCGAAAAATGGATTTACGTGCAAGGCGTTACCCACCGCGCGCGCCGCGCCGCGATGTCCGCTCATAAGCGCTATTTGCGCGTAAGTAGCCACCTTGCCCTTGGGTATTTCCGTCACCGCGCGGTACACGTCGGCGGCAAATGCGGTCACATTCGGCTCAGTCATTGCGATACCCGCGCATAAGATTGGGGTCTATAAATATCTTGCCCTTGGCGTAAGGATCGTCGCGTATTATTTCCCCTACCTCCGGCGCTTTTATAACGCCCTTTATCGGGTTTTTTATGCTGTCTATCTTGCCGCGCAGTATCGCATACACCTCCGACCGCTCAAACGACAGGTCGGTGTCCTGCATTACGCAGTCGACAAGCTTCAAGTTTTTGCAATAGCAAAGCGGCTGTGTGCCGATAATTGTGCAGTTTTTAAAGGTCAGGTTTTTGCTGTACCAGCCGAGGTACTCGCCTATAACAACGCTGTTTTCCACCGTAACGTTTTTGCTGTGCCAAAATGCGTCCTTGGTGTGTAGCGTGCTGTCCATGATTATGGCGTCGTCTATGTACTGGAATGAATATTTACCCTTAAAATTCAGCCGACGAATAGCAAGATTTTTGGCGCGCATCATAAAGTATTCACTTGTGGCGGTGCTGTCGGTAAGCCTAATGCCGCTCGACGACCAACCGAACTCGGGCGATATTATATCGCAGTCGCGCATAACGGCGTTTTTGCATTCTCTAAGCGCCTTTATGCCATGCAGCTTGGTGTTGACTATATTTATGTTTTGGCTGTACCACAATGCGGCACGGCAGTTTTCGGTAAGCTCGCAGTTATCCAGCGTAACAACACGGTCATGCCAAAGCGGATAGCGCAGGTCGAAATAGCAGTTTTTAGCTTCCACCACTCCGCATTCTTTGAGCGCACTTTCGCCGTCGGCGGGGCCTTGAAACTTGCAGTTTTCTGCCTGAACGTATTCCAAACCGTAAAGTGCGCGTTCCTCGTCCAGCGTCTTATTTTCAATCTTGACCGCCATCCGTTTTTCTCCTGTTTATGCTTTCGTTAATGTATGCCACGATAGGCTTATAGTCCAATATATGCTTCATCTTGTACTTTTTGATTTTGCCATTGTCGTCCTTTGCCTTTATGGTTACAGTACCCGTGCAACCGCGCTTTTCGTAAAAGGCGCTTTTATACTCAACGGACACAATGCGGTCGAATGGCACCGACTTCCTGCCGTCGTCGCCGCGGCGTTTAAGCACGACGCGCGTAGTGTACACGTTGTACGTTTGTTCGTTGTTTATGGAAAACAAAATGGATATCGTAGCAAAAATGTACACCACCACGGGCAACACAATACCGAAGAATAAAGAAATAAAGCAGGTAAACGCAAGACCGACGGCAAGCGCCGTTGCAATGCCCAGCCTAAACATCAACATTCCCCTGCGATACGCCTTGTAGTTCATTATGCGCTGAAACTTGATTTCTTCTTTTTGGTCCTGCGGTTGCGGCGGCGTTTCGGGCTTGTCCGCGTCTTGCGGATTTTGTCCGTCTTGGGGCTCCTCAACGAGCGTAACTTGTTCGTCATTGGTTATGTCGTTCATAATTCCCTACCCTATAATTATTCCTGTGGTTATAAGCAAATAGATAACGTAAAGTATTGGCGGCACGGCGTTGATTGCCTGCACGCCGAACAGCGCGTATTTTTTGGTACACTTGTTCTTTATAAGCATCATGCAAAGCGTGGTAACCGTGGCTATTGCGCCGAGTATGAGCAACCACTTGGAATCGGTGTTCAAAATGTATATGCCCGAGCTGTTGGGGATAAACGAAAACACGTCCGCCACAAACAGTATGGCAAAGTTGAAGATATTGGAGCCTATAATATTGCCCGCGGCGGCGTTAAAGTTGCCGCGGTGACAAAGGGTGACCGAGGATATAAGCTCGGGCAAGCTTGTCGCAACGCCGAGGAAGAGCGCACCCGCAAACGTCTTGCCGAGGTGGAGCTTTTCCGCCACCATATCGGTAAGGTAGGTCATTGCGATGGACGCACCTATAAGCACCACCGCGCAAATAACAAACCTTACAACCGCTTGTTTAAGGGTAAGCCCCTCGTCTTTCTTTTCGTCGTCGCTCTCCGAGGTTTTGGGCATACTGCGCACAAACAAAACGTACAGCACCAGCACGGCGGGCGAAATTACCGAAAACCAAGTAAACTGCATATATTCGGCAAGGTACAGTCCTATTGCGACCAGCGCGTACATTCCGCACGCCACGCCGAGCGCGGTGTAGTAAAAGGTGCTAAACTTGGCTTTTTTCATGCCGCGCCAATATATAAGCAGTATAACGCCGAAGAAAGCGAGGTTAATAAGATCGGAGCCCAAAATATTTCCGATTATCATGTCGTTTTGCTTTACTATCCACACCGCCGAAAGCGAGGTAAACAGCTCGGGCAAGCTGGTTACGGCGGCAAGCATGACGCCGCCTATAAACGCGCCCGAAATATTGCTTTTGGCGTCCATGATATCGACGTACTTGCCTAACTTGATGGACAAAGTAACGATAACCGCAACCATCGCTATATATCCGATATAAACCAACCAGTCCCAGTTCACTATTGACTCCTCTATTGCTCTCCGTTATAGTTATCGGCAACGTACTTCCGCACACGCAGCGGTATTCCCATATTATCGCACAGTTTTTTACAATTTGCAATATCTTTTTCGCCTATTACGTCAACAACCGTAAAAATAACGTTAAGACCTATATCTTTGCAATACCTTGCAAAGTCCAGCACGCCGTCAAACGCTTTGTTGCCGTACGCCGAACGCGTAACCGCCAAGTACTTGTCCGCAGTGCAGTTGTTAAGCGACACAGAAACTATGTCCATACAGTCAAGCTCGGGCGCTATGTTTCTGCCGTTTACAAGATTGCCAAGTCCGTTGGTGTTAAGTCTTGTCGCGTACCCGCGCCGTTTAAGCTCGCGCGCCGTCGCAACAAGCACATTCAAATTTTCGGTAGGCTCGCCGTACCCACAAAACACCACCTCGCCGCTTTCGTAACCTAACTTGTCAAACGAAGCGAGCACAGCCTTATCGTCGGTAGGCTCGTCGTCCAGCCATAGCGGCGTGTCCTTAACTCCGTCGCCGGTGTTGCGTATACAAAAGGTGCAGGCGTTACCGCACTTGTTTGTCAAGTTTATATATGCCTTTCCGTCCAGCATATATGCGTAGTTGTTCATTATTTAATACCAAACACTCGTTTTGTATTTTCGTTGGTTATTCGCACCATTTGCTCGTACGGCACGCCCTTTATTTCGGCAAGCCTTTTCGCCACAAGCGCGACGTTTTTGGGATAGTTAAGCCCGTAGCGCTTTGGCATAGGCGTAAGGTACGGACTGTCCGTTTCCACCAGCAAGCGGTCGAGTGGCACTGCCTCCGCCGCGCGCACAAGGTTGACGGCGTTGTTGTAAGTGACCGTACCCGAAAAGGAAATGTAAAAATTCTTTTTTACAAAGTATTCGGCAATCTCGGCGGAACTCGAAAAGCAGTGCATAATCGCGCCGTCGGGATAGTCGCGCGTTTTAGAAAACTCCACAAACTCACCGTAAGAATCGCGTTGGTGAAACACTATGGGCAGTTTCAACTCCCGCGCCAAATCGTACTGCTTTTGCATTGCGACAAGCTGCAACTGCCTGTCCGAACCATCGCGGTGAAAATCCAATCCGATTTCGCCTATCGCCAGAACCTTGTCGCAGCCCAATGCCATATCGCGCAGCTTTTGGATATTGTCGTCCGTTACGGTGTCGGCGTCGTAAGGATGAACGCCTACCGTCGCGTATATGCGTTGGTTATTTTTTGCCAAATCCACGCAGGTTTGAGACGACGGCATATCGCAACCCACACAGACTATGTATTCCAGTCCGTCGCCTTCCATTGCGGAAATAATCTTGTCCGCTCCACCCTCGCCGTACTGTTCGTCGTAGATGTGCGCGTGCGAGTCTATTAGCATATTTTATCTCCCGCTTCGCCGTCGGGGTGAACAAGCCGCGGCAATCCGTCCTCGCCCACCGAGCAAAGCAGCATGCCCTCGGAGGTAACGCCACACAGCTTGGCGGGTTTGAGGTTGGCAACAAGCGCGACCTTTTTGCCCACAAGGCTTTCGGGCGTGTACGCCATCGCTATGCCGGAAACAATCGTGCGGCGGCGTGTGCCGTCAAACACGGTAAGCTTTAACAGCTTTTTTGCTTTTTCTATCTTTTCGCATTGCTCGATTTTGCCTACCAACAGCTGCGTTTTAAAGAAATCGTCTATCGCTATTTGTTCGGGCGCGGCGTTTTCCGCTTTTTTGTCTTCGGCAGCCGCAGGCTTGTTGTCGGCGGGCTTTTCCGTTTTATTCATTTTCTCTGCCAATTCTTCCAATTCTTTAAGCTCCTTTTTGATATCAAGTCTGTTAAGTATGGGCTCTATTTCGGTAGTAGCATATTGCGCCTGAACGCCGAACGCCATACTGTCGAAGCTTGTAGGAACGGGCAGACCCAGCCCGTCGAATATGCGTTTGGGGTACTTGGTAAGGAAAGGTAACAACAGTCCACTCGCCACGCGTATAGCCTCGGTCAGGTTGTACATAACGGCGTTAAGTCTGTCCTTTTCGCCGTTCTTGTTAAGCTCCCACGGTTTGTTGGCGTCGATATACTTATTGGACATGTCTATCACGCCGAATATCTTGCTGAGCGCAAGATGAAGCTCGGGCTTGTCCATAAGCGGTCGCACCTCGCCGAGCAGACCGTTAATCGCGTTTGTATACTCCTCGTCGCGCTTGTCGATTGTCGCAGGGCGGGTAAGCTTGCCCTCGAAGTACTGACGGTTCATTGCGAACGTGCGGCGCACAAGGTTGCCGAGGTCGTTTACGAGGTTGTTGTTAATGGACGTTACAAGCAGCTCGTTGGTGTAGTTGCTGTCGTCGCCGAACGGCATAGATGACAGCAAGTAGTATCTAAGCGCGTCCACGCCGTAGCGTTCGGAAAGAATGAACGGATCGACCACGTTGCCCTTGCTCTTGCTCATCTTGTCGCCGTCGAACATAATCCAGCCGTGACCGTACACACGTTTGGGCAGCGGCACGTCAAGCGCCATAAGGATTGCCGGCCACACTATCGAGTGGAAGCGCACAATCTCCTTGGCCATCATGTGAATATCGCACGGCCAGTATTTTTTGTAAAGGCTGTCGTCCCCTTGCAAATAGCCGAGCGCGGTAAGGTAGTTGGGAAGCGCGTCAATCCACACGTAAATAACGTGCTTGGGATCGAACGGCACTTTAACGCCCCAGTCGAAGGACGTGCGCGTAACGGCAAAGTCGGTAAGTCCCTTGTCGATAAAGTTGTTTACCATTTCCTTTACGCGCGAATCCGGCTGCAAAAAGTCCGTTTCGGTAAGGAGCTTACGCACGCGGTCGGCGTACTTGCTGAGCCTAAAAAAGTAGCACTCCTGCTTTTCGTCGCGAACCGGTCTGCCGCAGTCGGGACACTTGCCGTCAACAAGCTGGGACGCCGTCCAAAACGATTCGCACGGCTCGCAATACTTGCCGGTATACTCGGACTTGTATATATCGCCCTTTTCGTACAGGCGGGTAAACATATCGGCAACAGCCTTTTCGTGCGCCTTGTCGGTGGTGCGGATAAAACCGTCGTTGCTTATATCCATAAGCTCCCACAGCTTTTTAATCTTGTCGGCAAGCCCGTCCACAAAGGCTTGCGGGGAAAGCCCGCGCTCCTCCGCCGCCTTTTGCACCTTTTGCCCATGCTCGTCCGTGCCGGTAAGGTAATAAACGTCGTAGCCGTCCATGCGCTTAAAGCGCGCTATGGCGTCGCTGGCAACGGTAGTGTAGCAATGCCCTATATGCAAGCTTCCGCTCGCGTAATATATGGGTGTGGTAATATAAAACGTTTTCTTTTTATTAGGCATAATCTTATCCTCTATAAAAATATGTACAGAGCGTATTTGAGAGTGCGGAGAGCCGCGTCAGACAAGGAAGTCCGAGCGGCGGCGACGGGGAGTGTAGACCCACCTACATGACCCAAGACGCCGCGACGGCTGACGCCGTATCACGCGAGCTATACGCGCTCGAAATTATTCCGTCCTCAACGCAACAACAGGGTCTTTCTTAGCGGCAAGCCGCGCGGGAATAAGACCGGAAATCAACGTAAGCACGATTGACAGCGCTATCATAATCAACGCCGTCGGGAAAGGCAAAGCGGCTATGCCGTATATGCCCACCGCATTGCCGACAATCAAGTTGAGAATACCTTGAATAATGTAGGTAACGGCAATACCGAGTATACCCGAAATAGCGCCGATTATAAACGTTTCGGCATTGAACAGCGCGGACACGTCGCGCTTTCTGCCGCCGAGCGAACGGATAACGCCGATTTCCTTTATGCGTTCCATTACGGACACGTAAGTGATTATAGCTATCATTACGGTGGAAACCACGAGCGACAGTGACGTGAACGCCACCAACGCGACGGTAATGATGTCTATAAAATCGCTTATCATTTCGATAATAATGGAAAGGTTGTCGGTATAGGTTATGTCCTCGCGGTCGTCCGCCTCCAAAACGGTGTCGCCTACGGTAATCGGCTTACTGTCGTTCCACTTGTCGAGATACGAACAAACGCTGTCTTTAAGCTCGAAGTTTTTGGGATATACCGATATTTTTTGCGGCGTATCCACCCCGCCTACGTCACGCTTGGTAAGCGTGTACGCAGTCGGCATTGCCGACGTCGGCAATCCCATTATGCTTGACAAAAAGCTGAGCGACGACGCGTTGCCCAATAGTGCCTGACGGTCGTACGTTGTGCCGTTGTGGTGATACGAGTAGTTGTAAGTAATTCCCCTCACGCCGTCGGTCGAAACCATACCCGTAATATCGGCGTCGTTATGCGATGCAAAGTAATTTACTATTTGCGAGGACGAACTTTCATTCAAAATCTCCTCGGTAAGCGCGCTTGTGTAAAAGAACCCGCGGCTCAAGCTTCCGTACGATACGGAGTCTTTGGGTTTGAGTATAGCGGTGATTTTCAGTTTTTTGCCTGTCGTCCAACTGTCGTCGGCAACCGCATTGTACGTAAACGGAGTTTTAGCGGCAAGCTCGGCGTCCTCGACGGGATTGAACACCGTGTCATTGGGATACCACACAAATTCCTTACCTATAAGCTCCTCGTACGAAAATCTATCCTTCCACAGCGCCGCGTCGTAATCCTCGTCGTCAACGGCTTTGTACGCAAGGTTCAAAAATTCTTTTTGCGAAAAATATCCGTACTGCGCGAGCAAAAGATCGGTAAGCGACACTTCGTCGTCCACAACAATCATAATCTCGTCCGCCTCGGTAGCCACCTTGCTTGTTTCGGGATCGGACACAAACTCGTACTGCGACATTATAAAGTCGACGTTGCCGGGCGCTTGCTTAAAGCTGTCCTTAACAACGGAAATATACGACGTATATTGCGCAAAATCGGTTTTGCCGAGCAGCTCGGTATACATATCGAGCGCCGCAGTCAGCGACATTCGCGTTTTGCCCAACCCCTCCAAATCAAAGTCGGTATAAAGGTTGTTGGACAGGTTAATGCCGAAATCGGTGGTTATATCCGCATAGTACTTTTTCGGCATAGCCTTAACGTACTCTACGTATTCCTTGGTGATGTTGTTGGATATAATGGCATTGCTCATGTCCTTGCCGCGCGCCGCCAAAAATTCTATCATCTGATTGACGTTGACGTAGCCCTTTTTAATAGTTTGCTTAGTCACTTCCGCCTTATCCATGTTGTTCATGCTTTTCATGATAGAACCGAAATCGAACGCCGACGTGCTTACGGTAATGGGATTGCCGGACAGCATGTCGTTTTGCATATCCTGTATGTAATCCTGAACGCCGCTGGACACGGCAAGCACGGTTGCCACGCCGATTATGCCTATGGAACCCGCAAAGCACACCAGTATGGTGCGTTTGAGCTTGGACAACAAATTCCTCGCCGAAAGCTTGAATGCGCTCCACAGCGACAGCTTGGATTTTTTGTTACGCGACTTTTTCGCTTTTTTTCTGTCGCCATCTTGCTGCTTTTCTTGTTCGCCCGTAGCGGCTTTTATAGCATCGGTAGTATCTTCCGAAGCGTTTTGTTCGGCTTTGTCTTCCGCAACCTCTTGCTCGCCTTGCTCGGACGGCACAAACGGATTACTGTCAGACAACACCTCGCCGTCGAGCAAGCGAATAATACGCGTGGAATACTTTTCGGCAAGGTCGGGATTGTGCGTGACCATGATAACCAAGCAGTGCGTGGCTATCTCCTTGATAAGGTCCATAATTTGCACGGACGTTTCGCTGTCGAGCGCGCCGGTCGGCTCGTCGGCAAGCAGGATTTCGGGCTCGTTTACGAGCGCGCGCGCAATAGCGACGCGTTGCATTTGCCCGCCGGAAAGCTGATTGGGCTTTTTGTTGTACAGCCCGACAAGTCCCACCTTGTCGAGCGCTTCACGGGCGCGGCGAACGCGCTCGGCTTTTTCCACGCCCGAAATGCTGAGCGCAAGCTCGACGTTGGCCTGAATAGACTGATGCGGTATAAGGTTGTACGACTGGAATACAAACCCTATGCGGTGATTGCGGTATGTGTCCCAATCCCTGTCGCCGTACTTTTCGGTACTTACTCCGTCTATGAGCAGGTCGCCCGACGTATAGTGGTCCAAGCCGCCTACAATATTGAGCAGCGTGGTCTTGCCGCAACCCGAAGGGCCGAGTATGGATACGAACTCACTTTTACGAAACGCAAGTGACACGCCTTTGAGCGCGTGAACCTTTTCGCCGGCAACGTTATAATCCTTAGTAATCTTTCTAAGCTCTAACATACACAAAACCTCATATCGGTTATATTCTATTACACTTATCAAGTATACACTTTTTTGCGGTATTTGTAAAGGAAAAAACCGCCCATATACCTACCATTAAATTATACCTAACCTAACACAAACCGGTCAACACAAAAAGCATGCAATAATTACAAGAAAATTGTAAAATTTGCAGCAATGCGGCGAAGCCGCCACCAATTCCGAATTCATAATCCCGAATTAAAAAGGAAGCCCGCAGGCTTCCTTTTTGTGTTGTTAGATTAAGTTCTTTAACTGTTCCGTCAGCTCGATAAGCTTTTCGCGCTTGACCTCGATTTCGGCGCTGAATTGGCGGAAGAATCGAAGCTCGGTTTCCTCCGGCTCTCTCTTGCTCACCAGCGCTTCCATAAGCGCCGCCATAGAACGCGAACGCTTGCTTTCAAGCTCGCGCATTTCCATTTCGAGAATGTTAATCTCTTTTGCCAAGTCCTTTCTTAATGACATAATTGTTATCTCCTTTTGGGGTTTTTATTTTTTCGCGAACTATTCATCCGACGGGTTTTCCATTTCGGTTGCAGGCTCGGACGGTGCGTCATCGCCGCGCAAGCTTTTTGCTTTTGCTTTTAGCGCCTCGCTGCGCGCAAGGTTTCTTTGCGCCTTTTCGGCTTCCAGCTGCGCCTTTGCTTCTATCCGTGCCGCACGCTCCTCGGGCGGCAATGCGCGTTGCGCTTTCGCTCTTTCACGCATTGCTGCTATGCGTTCACGACGCTTGGCGTCAGCCACTGACCGCTTACCTTCCTCCATAAGCTTGGCGGCGCGCACCGACGCTATGGTTGCGTCCACACTCGCCTTGGTGCGGATAGATACCACAATCTTGTCGGTAATAAATTGGAACACGCCCTTCTTCCACAGGATTAAGAATATGAGCACGACAAGCAGTCCCGCACCGAGCGCTATGCACAGCGTAGCCCACCAAGGCAAGCCCTCCTTGTTCAACACCTCGATTGTAAAGGTGCGTTCGACAAGCGCGTCGTAATCCTCGGTTTCGTCCACCCACGCCTTGACCAAGTACTTGCCTACCTCGCAATCGTTAAGCTTGTTAAGACCGGTCGTGGAGTTGTAATACTCTTTGCCATTGATATCGGTTACTGTAATATTGACGTCGCCGTAAACGGCGTTGACTATGATTGCATTTTCCTTTTTGTCGTACTTGCCCACTATCCAGCTGGGAAGTTTAAGATCGTCGGCGCCGCTCGCCCACGCGTTTTTTGCCTTGTCGATATTAAAGCTTATAGTTTGCTCCAACGCCTTGTAGTTGTCCGTGCCTTCCGCGACGACTTTCAACTTGTATCCGCCGACCTTTAATCCGTTGAGTGCCTCGACTATCGCACTGTCGACTATTGTGCCGTCGCGTCTGACCGTAAAGTCGGTTAGCGCGTCGATAGCGTTTTCGTCTCCGTCTAACACGCTGTACAGCACTGTTTTTTCATCGTCCAAATACTTGACTACCGCACGAATACGGTTGACCTGCGTGTCAAACGCTCCGTACGTCCAAGGAATGACGTTAGGCACGCGCACCCATTCGTTGACGGCCTGTTCGACGGTAATGACGCACCCATTTGTCTCGCCGTCCGCCGTAATTTCCAGCGAATACGTACCGGCATTTTTAACTACGCTCGGAAGCGCGTCTGCTTCGACGCCGTCTATGTCGGCGTAGCCGACCAAAGTCACAGTCATGTCGTCGGTAATTTTGTCGCTGTCGGCAGCGAGAAGTGCATTAAGATCTCTGTTCAGTCTGTATTCGGTTCCGTTATAAACCAAACCGCTGCGAGCGGTAAAATGCATGGCAGCTTCGCGCTCGGCAGCTGCGGAATAGAACGTTTCCGCGCCCGCCGCCTTGACGGGTACAGCCACAAAGCAGAACACCGCGACAACAAGCAAAAGACACAGCGACAAAAGCGCCGCGACCAATGCCGATTTTTGCAATCTCCTTACCATTTAAAGCCTCCTCAACATATAGCCGTCGCAAGTGTATACGGCTGTGTACGCTATATACACTTTTTCTATATAGCATTATAGCATACCCACCGCTACATGTCAAGTGAAAACGGCGAAGCATGTCAAAACGCCTCGCCGAATTATATAACGTACAATAATTTTCCTATTTTAACGCCACACAGCCTATCCCGAATTCCGAATTAGTACAACAATATATCCGAATATGACGGGAACGGCCAAAGGTCTTTGGGCGTGACCGTTTCCAGCTTGTCGCAATATCCGCGCAGCTCCTGCATTACGGCTACCACTTGGTTATAGCTTACGTCCGCTTCCGCTTGAAGCCCATTTGCCGCTTTTACCGCGGCTTGTGCGTCGCTCAATTTTTGGACGGCGGAGTATGCGTTTTGTATAAGCTCGGACACTTCGGCGACCATTTTGGTCTGCATGTCGGCGGCCGCTTTGACTGCGGTAAGCTTACTTACGTTGTCGGCAAGCATTGTGGAAAACTTGATGGCGGCAGGCAAAATTTGTTTAAGCACCAGCTCGGACATTGTCCCCGCCTCTATGTTTATCACCTTGCAGTAGTTTTCCAGCAAAATGTCCTTGCGCGCATGCACTTCCTCGTCGGTGTAAATTTTGAGCCTGTCAAACAGCTCGACGTTTTGGGGACGGTCGTAGTACGACAGCGCTTCGGGCGTGCTTTTCAGGTTCAACAGCCCGCGACGACTCGCCTCCTCCACCCAAGCGTCGGAGTAGTTGTCGCCGTTAAAGACTATCCTGCGGTGCGCAATATATTCGCGCTTGATAAGCGCGAGCGCCGCCGCCTTAAACTCGGCAGGCTTTACTTTTTCCAGCTCGTCGGCAAACATATTCAGTACGTCCGCTACGGCGGCGTTTATCATTATGTTGGGACATGCGATGTTGAGCGCACTGCCCAGCGAACGGAACTCGAACTTGTTGCCCGTAAACGCAAACGGCGACGTGCGGTTGCGGTCGGTCGTGTCCTCGTATATTTCGGGGACCGACTCTACGCCCGTGCTCAGCTTGTTGCCCACGCGGTTGCTGTACTCCTTGCCCGAGGCGAGCGTTTCGAGTAAGTCGGTTATCTCGTCGCCCAAGAACATGGAAATAATGGCGGGTGGCGCCTCGTTGGCGCCCAAACGGTGATCGTTGCCCGCCGAAGCGACGGACAGGCGCAAAAGGTCTTGTCGGTCGTCCACCGCCTTGATTACCGCCGCCAAAAACACCATAAATTGCAAGTTGTTTTTCAGGTCCTTCCCCGGCTCCAAAAGGTTTTCGCCGTCGGACGTGGAAATAGACCAGTTGTTGTGCTTGCCCGAGCCGTTGACGCCGGCAAACGGCTTTTCGTGCAGTAGGCATGCAAGGTCGTGACGTTCTGCGACCTTCTTCATGATAGCCATTGTAAGCTGGTTATGGTCGGTGGCAACGTTGACTGTGGAATATATGGGCGCAAGCTCGTGCTGCGCTGGCGCGACCTCGTTGTGGCGGGTCTTGGCGTAAACGCCAAGCTTCCACAGCTCGTTGTCCAAATCCTCCATGTACCTAAGTACGCGCGTCTTGATGCTGCCGAAATAGTGATCGTCCAGCTCCTGACCCTTGGGCGGCTTTGCGCCGAAAAGCGTTCTACCCGTAATAATAAGATCGGGGCGTTTTTTGTACAACTCGCGCGGGATTAAAAAATATTCCTGCTCGGGACCGACGGACGCAGTTACGCAGTCGGGCGTTTTGCCGAACAGTTTCAGTACGCGCTTAGCCGCACGACTCAGCGCGTCCATAGACCGCAGTAGCGGCGTTTTTTTGTCGAGAACTTGACCGGAGTAGCTTATGAACGCGGTGGGAATATACAGCACGCTGTCCTTGACGAACGCATAGCTCGTAGGGTCCCACGCCGTATACCCGCGCGCCTCGAAGGTGGAGCGCAGTCCGCCCGACGGAAAGCTGGACGCGTCCGGCTCGCCTTTGATAAGCTGTTTGCCCGAAAAATTCATTATAACCGCGCCGCCGTCCACAGGGCTGATAAAGCTGTCGTGCTTTTCCGCGGTAACGCCCGTCATAGGCTGAAACCAGTGTGTGTAGTGCGTTGCGCCCTTTTCGATAGCCCAGTTTTTCATGGCGTCGGCAACGACGTCGGCAACCTCGGCAGATATGGGCTTACCCGTTTTAATCGTATTTTGCAGCGCCTTGAAAATTTCCTTAGGCAGCCGCTCGCGCATTACCTGCTCGTTAAACACCATAGAACCGAATAATTCGGGGACGTTGGTCATAATGTAACCTCCATAAGGGAGCTGATGAGTAAGCGACGCGCCAAGATTGCGTAGGCAATTTTCGTGATAAGCAGGACGTGTGATGCACTCGTAGTGGAACTACGTGTGCAGTGCACGGACGAACTTAGCACTAAAATTGACAGCAAGATTGGTGTACAAGCTTATTCAGCAACTCCAAAAGACAAAGACGCCATACGTTTATGACGTCCTTGTGCTAAAAATATTATATTCCCGTGCGACAAAACATGTCAAGTAAAATGATGTCACATGAAATATTGCGCGGTAAATTTTCCGACATTACCCTTGATTTTCACACAAAAATATGCTATGATGACTGTGTTATATTTCGGCGTAGAGGACTCGATGAAAAGCATTTGCGTATTCAAAAGATACGAATACAAGTATTTGCTCACCGCGGAGCAGTATTTTGCCGTGCTTAACGAGATCGAAAAGCATATGGCGGCGGACAAATACGGCAAGTCCACCATTCAAAGTCTTTACTACGACACCGACGACTACCTGCTTGCTCGGCGCTCGCTGGACAAGCCCAAGTACAAGGAAAAACTGCGTATGCGCAGCTACCGCCAAGCCAAGGGCGACGACGAAGTATTTTTGGAGCTGAAAAAGAAATACGACGGCGTGGTGTTCAAGCGGCGAATACAACTGACTGCCGACGACGCCGAGCACGGATTGTTCGATTACGTGCGCGCGCAAAACGACCAGATAGCCAAGGAAATTACATACGCAATAGATTTATACAAAACGCTGGCGCCGCGAATCTTGCTGCTGTACGACCGCACGGCATACTTCGACAAGAACGACAGCGGATTGCGCGTTACGTTCGACACCAACATTCGGTACAGGACGGACAGGCTGACTTTGTGCGGCGGCACGGACGGCAAACCGGTGCGCAATGACGGAAAAATCCTGATGGAAATAAAAGCGGGCGCGTCCATTCCGCTGTGGCTGTGCAGGCTTGTCAGCTCGCTCGGCATACGCAAAACGTCCTTTTCCAAATACGGCACGGCGTACACCATAGAACACGACAACTTAATGACGGAGGTAAAACAAGTTGGATAAATTTTTCGCAACGGTTCTTACAGGCAAGTTAGACGCAGGCACATTCTTTTTGTGCTTGGGCGTGGCGATAGTGACCGGCGTAATGCTGGCATTCATGACCTACTACGGCTCGCGTTCGTCAAAGAGCTTTTTTGTAACCACCGCCCTGCTCCCCGCCGCGGTAGCAACGATAATAATTCTTATCAACGGCAATATCGGCGCGGGCATAACGGTAGCGGGCGCGTTCACGCTGGTGCGCTTCCGCTCGGCACAGGGCACGGCAAAGGAAATTTGCATAATATTCGTGTCAATGGTGGCGGGACTCGCGTACGGCATGGGTTACCTCGCCTACGGCGCGATATTCGCCGTTGTCGCAGGCGCTTGTCTTATGCTGTGCACAAGGTTCAGACTGTGGGAGCGAAAGCCGAACGCCAAAGAGAAGACATTACGCATTACTATCCCCGAAGACCTCGACTACACTACGGTATTCGACGATTTGTTTAGTAAGTACACGGTCAGCCACGAGCTTATTCAGGCAAAGAGCGCCGACCTCGGCAGTGTGTTCCGCCTTACATACAACCTCACACTAAAAGACCCCGCGCAGGAAAAAGCGTTTATCGATGAGCTACGCATGCGCAACGGCAATCTGGAAATATCGCTGGGCAGAGTAGAATACCACGCCTTAGCCGATTTGTAATAGCCGAAGACTATATATCATCCTACTACAAACATTAATTTAGCGGAGAAAGACTATGGAAGATGAGAAAAAATCAATATTCCCTGTAAATGCCGATAGCAAATATGCTGTCATAATATTGCTCATTGCGTTGACGTTGATTTTCGGATTGACGTTTTCGCTTTGGGGAATATGGCTAATCGATATATATGCGGTAAGAATATGTCTCACGTTGCTCGTGATGGCGGCATGCGGCGCCGTTGCCGTTGTTGCTATGAAGCTAACGGCGCAGGGAAGCAAGCTGCTGCCGACAAAACACAGATTGTGGCTGCAAATTCTAATCGGACTTGCGATTGCCGCCGTGTTGTGCCTACTGATGGGAATCGTTCCGATTTTATGCGGCACAAGTATCGTCGGTTCTCATACCGAACCGTCCGCCGGTTTTTTGGCGATTTCCGCTGTACAAGATATTCTTTTTGTAGGGGTGTGCGAGGAAATTGCATTCCGCGGGTACGTACAGAATCAGTTTGAAATTTGGTTGAAAAAATGCAAATGGCTTGCACCGCTGATTGCCGCTGTTTTATTCGGGCTGTGGCATATAATTAACGGAAGCTTGATTCAAGTGCTGTTTACTACTCTTGTCGGTTGCGTGTTCGGATATTGCAAATATTTTATAAAAGACTGCTCGCTGTTGTCTGTAATCATTGCACACGGAATATATGATTTTTCTTTAGTGATTTTAACTTGCTTTATGCTAACGTAAAATCTAAATTTCAATTTATATTACTAAATACATTATGCGCAACAAAAAACTCTCGAACGCTTATTCGAGAGTTTTATTATTTAAATTAGCAAGATTGCCGCACGAACTTATTCTGTTTCTCCCTTAGCTTCCTGAATTTGCTTTTTGGTGGGGATATCGCTCTTGGCGCGCTGTCCGACGAATAAGGGTTCGGCGCCCTCGTGGGTTAAGTCCACAAAGTACGCATACCCGCTCGCCCACTGATCGACCTCGGCGTAGTACGTGAAATATCCCGCCGCGTAGTCGCAGCCGAAGGTTGCCGACGACGTGTTTTCGGCAAGCAGCTGTGCCTCGCCTGCGCCTTCCATATTTTCAAACAGCGGAACGCGGTAGTAGTCCGAGCTGCTGCCGGCAAAGTACAAATACCCGTCCTTGATAAACTGCGGCGTACCCGACGACAAGCAAAGATTTTGCGTTCTTATAGGGTTGTTGTCGTCGTTTTGATACAAAGTCATGCCGCTGCTCGTAACGCCCACAAAGAACACTTCGTTGCTCTTTTTGTCGGCGCGGAAAGCGTAGGTAGAAGTTATCGAGCTTGATACGGTGGTCGCAAAAGTGCCCGCTATATTAGTGGTCTTTTCGTCCTCGTTCTTTATGGCATCCTGCGCCTTTTTGTAGCTTTTGGAATGTTCCATAAGCATATTGTGCAGGTTGGTGTAGCCTATTTTCGTACCGTCATAATCGGACGTGCGGTAGAACAGCAAACCGTCGCGCACAGCCTCTATCGTTTCGGACTGACCGGACATGGATACCTTAAAGTTTTCGCTGCCGTCGGGGCGCATAGCCTCTATTACGGTGCCTGCCTTTTGCGTGTCGCTGTCCTTGACCTCGCGGACAAAGTAGATAAAGTCCTCGAGCTCGTTAGTGCTAATGCCCTTGTAGTAGGTGTCCTTTACGGGGAAATACACGCTGGTCGCGCCTACCTTGAAGGTTACGGGATCGTCGGCTTTGGCTTTGCTTGTGTTTACCTTGACCGACACGATATTTTTATTCTCGTTTACTACCAAGTACACGCTGCTGCCGTACTTGTAAAACGCGTACGCCGACGACGAAGTGTCCACTTTTTCGGTGGTGGTGTAAATTCTGGTGGGCTTGCCGCCGCTGAGCGGCATCATAAAGAAATCGGTGCGCGTAGTCTGAACGGTACCCGCCTTGTTCTTTTCGTTATTGGGCGAAGCGAAATACGCATAGTTGTCGTAAATAAACAAGCCGCCGTTAGCGTACCCTTCCGTACCTATCGTTTTGGGCGCTATCTTGGTAGTGTCTACAACGTTTATCTCGTTATCGAAGTAATCCGTGCCCTTTTCGTACTTGAACGCAATGCCCTCGTCGTCGGCTTGAGCG
>JAIEBI010000028.1 GCA_029070965.1 Clostridiales bacterium | reverse complement strand
GGTAAAACAGGTCAAATATACATAAAGCAAAGGAACGCGCAGTATGACAACTAATTTATTATACGGAAAAGACCTTCGTGGCGATATAAAAAACGCATTGTCGTTATGCGCAATGGTAGTTACAGATGACAACGTGGCGAGGCTCTATCCAGAGCTTACGCAAAACGCGTTTGTCATACCTGCGGGCGAAAATAATAAAAATCAGCAAACGCTGTTTGATATATTGACTGAAATGAATAAGCGCGGATTAAAGCGCACGGATAAGATTGCGGCGCTTGGCGGCGGCGTGGTAGGCGACATTGTCGGACTTGCGGCATCGCTGTACATGCGCGGAATAGCGTGGGTAAACATACCCACAACGTTGCTTGCTATGGTAGACTCGTCAATAGGCGGCAAGACTGCAATCGACTTTTCGGGCGTAAAAAATCTTATAGGCGCATTTTATCCGCCCGAACGCGTTATTACGTCCTACCGTTTTTTGGAAACGCTACTCGAAAAGGACTGGCTGTGCGGCTACGGCGAGGTGATAAAAACATGCTTGCTGACGGCAAAGTCGTACAGTTTGCTAATAGATAACTTGGACAATATTATCAAGCGCGACCGCGACGCTGTTTACGCCTTGATAGAAAAATGTATCGAAATCAAGCAAGCGGTGGTTAAGGCGGACCCGAAGGAAAAGGGCTTGCGCAAAATTCTGAACGTCGGTCACACCGTAGGCCACGCATTGGAGGCGGCGGACGGGTACAAATCCTCGCACGGCGAATACGTGCTAAAAGGCATAATGACAGAATGTGCTATGTGCAAGGACATAATGGATGAGGATTTTTACAATCAAATAATATCGGTATGCGGTCGGTTTGTAACGCCTCCGCGCACGTCGGTAAAAACTGTTAAGCAGCGCGCGTTTCACGACAAAAAGAATTACGGCGATATGATAACCGTAATGCTACCTGTCGCGGCGGGCGAGGTTTTGCATGTGCGCATTGCGCAAGACGATTTTACCGAGCGTTACGACAAAGCGATAAAGGAACTCAAAAAGGTATGAGCGATAAAGCTGTTCGACCGAACAAATACGACATCTTGCTTTGCGACGCGGACGACACCGTGCTTGATTTTCAAAAGGCGATGCGCACTTCCATTATTGATGCGGCGCGTGCGGTGGGCATACAAGCCGATGACCAAAAGATAGTAAAAGAGTTCGGCGAAGCGTCGCATATCGTATGGCGAAAGTTAGAGGACAAGCTGTTGGAACGCGACGCGCTCGATACACTCAGGTTTTCTATGCTCAAAGATCGTTTGGGCGTGCAATTCAATGTTCCCGACATGAGCGAAGCGTTTTTGGAAAACATGAAGAAAACGCGGTTTTTATTGGACGGCGCGACCGAGTTTTTGTCGGCTGTCCGTGCGCGCGGCATAAAGGTGTACATACTTACAAACGGGCTTGCTCGGGTCGCGAACGAGCGGCTCAAAGCATTGGACGGATATATCGACGGCGCGTTTATATCCGACGAGATAGGGTATAACAAACCCGACCAGAGGTTGTTCGATTACGTATTCGCTGCGCTGGGCGGGGTAGACAAGTCGAGAACGCTTATGCTGGGCGACAGTGTAAACTCGGATATTCGCGGCGGAGTAAACAGCGGCGTAGATACTTGTTTATTCGACCCGAGCGGTAGCAAACAAAGCGACGCGCGTTATACGGTGCGCACGTACGACGAGGTGCTTGAAATATTGTAGGCGGCGCTATATTGCGAAAAAACTCGATTTAGCACAAAATCATTTGTCAAAACCGACTAAAAGTTATATAATATCGGTAACGGGTATTACGGAGGAAATATGAATAATTACGGCATATTAAAGAGCGGAACGGATATTCGCGGCAGAGCGATTGCATCCGAGGGTAAGGCCGCTATTCTTACCGAGCAAGCCGTCAGGGATTTAGCAAGTGCGTTTGCGCTGTGGATAGTGCGGCGCATGGACAAGCCCAGATGCAAAATAGCGATTGCCCGCGACAGCAGACTGACAAGCGAAGGCTTTGCGCGCGCAATCGTTGCCGAACTTAAATATGCCGGACTGGAAATTTTCGACTGCGGAGTGTTTTCCACTCCGGCGGCGTATATGGTTACGCAATTCCCGTCTATGTTTGCGGACGGCTCTATTATGATAACGGCCAGTCACCATCCGCGCGACATCAACGGTCTTAAATTTTTCACTGCCGAGGGCGGCGTAAATTCCGAGCAGCTCGACGAGATTATAGAGCTTGCCGTTAACGGCGAAAAGATGGAGCGTTTGTCTACATCTACCGTTATACGCAGGGACTTTTTGCGACTGTACTGCGATTCGCTTACCGAAATGATACGAAAAGGCACAGGGCTTTTCCTTCCGCTCAAAGGAATGAAAATCGCGGTTGACGCCGGACACGGCGTGGGCGGATTTTTTGCAAAGCGCGTTATAGAGCCGCTGGGCGGCAATATTGCGCCGTCGCAGTATTTGGAGCCTAACGGAAACTTCCCCGCACATGCGCCCAATCCCGAAGACGCCGACGCTATGCAATCGCTGAAAAATCGCGTAATATCCACCGGCGCGGATTTGGGTATAATTTTCGACGCGGACGCCGACCGTTGCGCGGTTGTAACGGCCGACGGTACCGAAGTCAACCGTTGCAGGCTTATAGCGCTTGCGGCGGCTATGGTGCTTCCCGATCACCAAGGCGCGACCATCGTTACCGACTCGGTAACTACCGAGGGCTTGCGCAGGTTTATAGAGAATCACGGCGGCGTGCAAAAGCGGTTTAAACGCGGCTACCGCAACGTGATTGACGAGGCAAAGCGGCTGTGCGACGAGGGCGTGGACGCGCCGCTCGCAATAGAGAGCAGCGGACACGCGGCTTTTGCCGATCATTATTTTTTGGACGACGGCGCGTACCTTATAGCCAAGATACTCATAGTTATGTCGGGATTGCGCAAAAAAGGACTTACGCTCAACGACCTTATAGCCGATTTGGAGGTGCCGCTTGAGGAGCGCGACATTCGCCTTAGTTTCACTTGCGAAAACTGGCGCGATGTTGCGGAAAAAATAATAACAAGGCTCACCGCAATGTCAGAGCGCATGCTCAGGCTTTCGGACGACAACTACGAGGGTGTGCGCGCGTACGTGTCGCATGCCGACGGATACTTTATAGTGCGCACCAGTGTGCACGATCCTGTTCTGCCTATTTATATAGAATCTAACAAAGCGGGCGGCGCGCTTAAAATAATGCGACTGCTGTACTCGTTCTTAAACGGTTTTGTCGGTGTGGATTGTACTCCGCTGTACGAGCTGATTGCCGAGGCCGAACAAGAGCAGGCTATTGCACAGCAGGCGGCCGCCGAGGACGAAACGGCGGAAAGTGATTACGCCGCCGAAACAGACGAAGCATACGAAACCGCGGACGAATACGCTGACGAAACCGAAGAAGCATACGAAGCCGCAGACGAACACGCCACCGAAACGGATGATGTGTACGAAGAAGCGCCCGACGATATAACGGAGCCCGTCGAGCAAAACGAATGGACGGATGATTTTGCCACAGAAACGGGTGAGGAATACGAAGATGCGGACGGTTATGCCGAGCAATCCGACGAGGGTGAAACGGCGTATGGAGAATTTGCCGAACAAGAGTACGAGCCTTACGAATCTGAACAACCCGAAACAGTAGATACGGAAGAATAAACATATACACTTGTAAAAGGAGATATATATGACAAACGAACAACTAACGATATCGACATTGCGCTTGCTGTCCGTCGAAGCGATAGAAAAGGCAAAGTCGGGACACCCGGGGATATGCTTGGGCGCGGCGCCTATGGCGTACACGTTATTTGCAAAGCATTTAAAGCACAATCCCAAAGACCCCAACTTTTTCGACCGCGACAGGTTTGTGCTTTCCGCAGGACATGGCTCGGCGCTGTTATACTCGCTTTTACATGTGTTCGGTTACGGACTGACTAAGGAAGACCTTATGCGCTTCCGTCAACACACGTCCAAAACCCCGGGACATCCCGAGTACGGCGTTACCGCGGGCGTGGAGGTGTCCACAGGACCGCTCGGTCAAGGCGTTGCAAACGCCGTGGGCTTTGCGCTGGCTGAGCGAATACTCGCAAGCAAGTTCAACAAGCCCGACTGTACGCTTGTAGACCACTATACCTACGCATTGTGCGGCGACGGTTGCATGATGGAAGGTATAGAAAACGAGGCGGCGTCCTTTGCGGGAACGCAAAAGCTTGGCAAGCTTATCGTTTTGTACGACAGCAACCATATCACCATAGAGGGCAGTACAGATATCGCGTTTACCGAGGACGTCGGCAAGCGCCACGAAGCGCTCGGCTGGCAGGTTATACGTGTACAAAACGGCGAGGATATAGATGCTATTTCCGCCGCTATCACGCTTGCCAAGGACGAAAATGACAAGCCGTCGCTTATTATAATCAACACAACGATAGGTTACGGTTCGCCGCTTGCGGGGACAAGCAAGGTTCACGGCTCGCCGCTCGGCGCGGACGGCATAAAGGAATTGCGCAAAAAGCTTGGGTACAAGACGGCCGCGTTCGAGGTTGCTCCCGCAGTTATCGATCACATATCGGAGTTGGCGCCGACGTTTGCCAAATATCAATCGGAATGGAATAAAACTGTCAAGGCATACAAAGCCAAATATCCCGAGGAGTACGACGAGTTTCAATTATGGCGCAAGGGCAGCGTTGACTTTAACGAGCTGGACAGCATATACGAAAAGCCGGACAAGCCCGAAGCAACGCGTTCGTCCGGACAGCGTATTCTAAACGCCATCGCGCAAAAGAACCCGTTTATAATCGGCGGATCGGCCGATCTTGCGCCTTCCAACTTGGTGGGAATAAAGGACGGCGGCGATCTTTCGGCTACCGAAAACGGACGTAATATTCATTTCGGTATTCGCGAACATTCTATGGGCGCAATATGTAACGGCATGTATTTGCATGGCGGAGTACTGCCGTTTTGCTCTACGTTTGCGGTGTTCTCCGACTATATGAAAGCGGCTATCCGCATGAGCGCGCTTATGAACATTCCCGTCGTTTACGTCCTGTCGCACGACAGCATAGGCGTGGGTGAGGATGGACCTACGCATCAGCCTGTGGAACAGCTTACAGGACTGCGCGCAATCCCTAATATCAAGGTTTTCCGTCCCGCGGACGCGACCGAAACGGCTGTTGCGTTTGAGTCGGCATGGACAGGCAAAAGTCCGACAGCAATATTAACGTCGCGTCAAAATTTGCCGCAGCTCGACTGCACGAGCACGGACGCACTTTACGGCGGATACATTGCCGCCGACAGCCAAAGCGAAACACCCGATGTTATCCTTATAGCTTCCGGCTCGGAGCTTTCGCTCGCGCTTAACGCTCAAGCTGCATTGAAAAAGGAAAAGATCGACGCACGCGTGGTGAGTATGCCGTGCATGGAGTTGTTCGAAATTCAGACGGCTAAGTACAAAGAATCGGTATTGCCGTCCAACGTTCGCGCACGTGTGGCGATTGAAGCGGGCAAGTCTAATATTTGGTACAAGTACGTCGGGCTTGACGGCGAATGCTGTTGCATAGACTGCTTCGGCATGAGCGCGCCCGCAGCTATATTGTACGAGATTTGCGGATTTAACACCGACAACGTTGTAAAGCTGGCAAAAAAGACTATACGCACTTGCAGCAAAATCGAAGGATAATCGAGGATAAGGATAAAACTTATGGTAAGCAAATTTTTTGCGTTTTTGGATAGGATGAAGCTCATCGACAGGTGGGCGCTTATGCGCAACACGTCGGTGGAGGACGTAGCGCAGCACACAATGCAGGTGGCTATGATAGCACACGCGCTGTGCCAAATAGAAAATACTCTTTACGGCGGCAAGCTTGACGCTTGCAAAGCGGCGGTTATCGCGCTTTATCATGAATCGGCGGAGGTTGTTACCGGAGATTTGCCCACGCCCGTCAAGTATTTCGACGACGACATAAACCGCGCGTACAAAAAGATAGAGCACCGCGCCGAGCAAAAGCTGGTGGATACGCTTCCCGAAGAGCTTAGAGCCGCGTTTTCGCCTTACGTAAAAGCGGACAGGAAGGAAACGGAATACAAATTTGTCAAGTATGCCGACAAGATGAGCGCACTCATCAAGTGCGTGGAGGAGGTTTCCGTAGGGAACAAGGAATTTGAAAAGGCGTACAAATCCACTCTTGCCAGTCTGAAAGACGTGCCCGAAAAATCCGTTCAATATTTCCTCGACGTGTTTATTCCCGCATACTCAATGAACTTGGACAGCTTGTTGGATTAGTAAATCGGCATAAATTTATAACTATAAACAAAAGCAATAGCGCTGTTAAACGCTATTGCTTTTTGATTGAATAATCTTATATTAAACTTGCGACCGATAATACCTTATTGCAAAAATGCGGGGGATAGGTCTACGCCGGCGTCTTGCTCAAGCTCCAAAACAAACAGCGCGCGCACGTACCCGCGGTCGAATGTGGTGGAGTGTACAAAAAATTGCTTGCCGTAGTAGTAGCGCGCCAAACGGTAGTATTTTGAATTGGTGTGAAGCGCAATCGCTTTTGCGCCGTTTTCGTGCGCATAGTTTACCGCTGCGTCCAGTAGCGCAGAGCCTAAGCCTGTGTTGCTTATTTTGGGGCTTACACCAAAGCGGTATACGTACCAAAGGTCATTTGACAGTTTTTTTATACGAATAGCGCCCACAAGCGCACCAAACCGTTCCACTACAAACACGGCGTTTTCGCGTATGTCGTGCAGTGTGGATTCGATAGTTTCTTTTAGCGCTTTTACCTCGTAGTTTACGTGCAATTCCTCTTGGTAAAGCGAAAATGATTCTTTTGTAACCCGCAAAACGTTGTCGACGTCATCGTCCGTTGCGCGGCGTATTGCCAAATACATTCTTTTATCCCTTTATCCTTTGCCTTTTATCTTTTGCCCATAAGCAGGCACATAATCGCTTTTTGCACGTGCAGGCGGTTTTCGGCTTCTTGGAATATGACCGAGCGTTCGGAATCTATAACGTCCTCGGTGACCTCCTCGCCGCGGTGAGCGGGCAGGCAATGCATAAACACGGCGTCCTTTTTTGCCATTGCCATTACGTCGGCGTTTACTTGGTAGGGCATAAGCGCCTTTTCCTTTTGCGGGTCTTTGGCTTGTCCCATAGAAAAGAATACGTCGGTATATAATACGTCGGCGTTAGTAGCGGCTTCCTCTACGCTGTCGGTAACGGTTACCTTGCCGAACTTTTGTGCCGCCGCGGTTATTTCGGGATTGGGCTTGTAGCCCTCTGGCGAGCAAATGCACACCTCCATGCCCGTCTTTGCGCCCGCAAGCATGAGCGAGTGCGCCATGTTGTTGCCGTCGCCGAAATATGCAAGCTTGATGCCGTTTAGCCGTCCGTATTTTTCGTAAACGGTAAAGATGTCGGCAAGCGCTTGGCAGGGATGAAAGTCGTCGGTAAGTCCGTTGATTACCGAGAACGTGCCGTAACGGGCAAGGTCTTCCACGTCCGATTGTTTGAACGTGCGAATCATTATGCCGTCTATGCCGTAGTGCGACAGTACGCAGGCGGTGTCGTGAATGGTTTCGCCTCGGCCGAGCTGGATATCGTTGTTCGACAAAAACAGCGAGTGTCCGCCAAGCTGGTGCATGCCCATTTCAAACGAAACGCGGGTGCGAGTGGACGATTTGCTGAATATCATAGCAAGGGTTTTACCCTTTAAAAGCTCGTGTTTTTTCCCTTTGTGGAAAGCGGTTTTGAGCGATTCGGACAAGTGTAAAATCTCGTAAATGTCGGCAGTGGAATAATCTAGCAAATTAAGCAAGTGCTTGTGCTCTATCCTGCCCTTCGGTTTGTATGACGATACGTCCATGAAATCTCCTTGAATATCGTACGACCGATTAGCGGTCGATATTTCGAATAATATACAATATTATACCATAAAGGTAAATATTAAATCAAGTAAAAACGCGCAAATTGTTTTGCGCGTTCATTTTATTAGGTATCGATATTGATTTAAATGTGGGTTGCGGCGCAAACCTCGTCGAGCGCGGCTATAAGTCCGTCTATTTCTTTTTGAGTGATTGTCAGAGGGGGAACGAGGCGAATAGTGTTGTTGCCGGCAACGTTTACGAGATAGCCTTTTTCGCGCAGTTTGCTCTCAAACGTCGATGCTGGAACTTTGTCGCACAGCTCTATACCGCGCATAAGTCCCAAGCCGCGAATGTCGGTTATAAAGTTGTATTTGGAAAGGTGAGCAAGCTGATTGCCCAAGTACGTGCCCATTTCCGCCGCTTCGTCCAGCAATCCGCCTTGCAAAATTTCCAGCACTTTGTCCGCCGCCGCGCAAGCAAGCGCATTGCCACCGAAAGTAGAGCCGTGATCGCCGAGCGAAAACGCCGTGCCTACATCTTCGGACGCAAGGCAAGCGCCCATCGGTATGCCGCCCGCAATGCCCTTTGCCATGCTTATAATATCGGGTTTTATGCCGAAGTGTTCAAAGGAGAACAGCGTTCCCGTCCTGCCCATGCCCGTTTGTACCTCGTCCACAATAAACAGCACGCCCTTGGACTTGCACAGCGCGTACGCGTTTACCAAAAAGTCGTTGGAAAAGGGGCGCACGCCGCGTTCGCCTTGTATGGTTTCCAGTATAACCGCGCCGACATTATCGGTCAGCTTGCGCTTAAAGTCGTCGAAATCGTTGTATTTAAAGCTGTCAAAGCCTTGCGGGAGCGGGGAATACCGCTCATGCTGGGCGGTGTTGCCCGTAACGGTGAGCGTTGCCAATGTCCTGCCGTGAAAGCTTCCGTCGGCATAAAGAATGGTTTTGTCGCCGCCGTGGTTTTTAAAGTACCGCCGCGCAAGCTTTATTGCACATTCGTTCGCTTCCGCGCCCGAATTGCACAAAAACACGCGGGGAAAGCCCGACGCTTCGCACAGCCGCGTTATGTACTGCGACTGGATTGCGGTGTAGTAATGGTTGGACACGTGCATCAGCTTTTTAACCTGATTGCACACCGCCTCGGTGTATTCGGGGTGGTTGTAGCCGAGTATGTTTGTGGCAATGCCTGCAACAAAATCGACGTACTTATTGCCGTCTATGTCGTACAAGCAGTTGCCTTCGCCGCGCTCCAGCACCAAGCTGTCCCGCGAAAATACGGGCATGTAGTGGGTTGCTTCGGCGTTCTTTATTTGATTGATATCCATTTTTCTACCTTTTGCGGTTATCCCGCAGCTAATTAAAAATTCTTATCTTAATCGTGTTCTATCATCGTACCCACGCCGCTATCGGTAAACAGCTCCAACAGTATGGAATGGGGGAGCGTGCCGTTAAGCACGAACACGCTGTTTATGCCGCGCTCGATTGCGTCGATACAGCTTTGCGCTTTGGGAACCATGCCGCCCGATATCGAGCCGTCGGCTATCATCTTTTGCAATCCCGACACCGTTATGCGGTTGATAAGCGTTTCCGCATTATCCTTGTCGGTCATAATGCCGTCGATGTCGGTAAGGAACAACAGCTTCTCGGCATGCATTGCCGCGCCGATTGCCGCCGCCGCAGTGTCGGCGTTCACGTTGTAGCTGTTGCCGTTTTCGTCGGTGGCTATGGACGCTATGACGGGTATAAACTCGTCGCGCGCAAGTATTTCCAAAAGCTTGGCGTTTATTTCGGTTATCTTGCCGACATAGCCCAGTTCGGGATCGAGCGTTTCGGCTTTTATAAGCTGCGAATCTTTGCCACAAAGCCCGATTGCTTTAACGCCGAGGCCGTTAAGCTCGCCCACAATGTTTTTGTTTATCTTGCCGCACAAAATCATTTGCGCGACCTCCATTGTTTGCTCGTCGGTAACGCGCAGACCGTTTTTGAATTGCGGCTGTACGCCGAGGCGGGAGAGCATTTTGTTTATTTCGGGGCCGCCGCCGTGGACGAGTATGGGGTTTACGCCCACAATCTTCAAAGCCGCTATGTCTTGCAGTATAGTGGTTGTAATGGCTTCGTCGTTCATGGCGTTGCCGCCGTACTTTATCACTAGCGTTTTGCCGCTGTACTTGCGTATGTAGGGCAGCGCTTCGCAAATTATGTTAGCGCGCTCGATAGTCGATTTAATGGAATCCTTCATTGTGTTTCCTCTTTTTGTTGACTGAATTATTATATGCGGATATATGCCGAAAAATAAATTATGTTTTATACCTCAGAGCTGTTTTGCCCACCTCTGAACTCTCACGCTTTGCGTGAAAGTTCCGCTGCAAGCAGCGGGGTATTAAACAAATTTGTCGTCGTCGTAAATTTGCTCACGCAAGCGGGCAAATTTATTCCTCGAATTAAATGGGTGCGTAAACGGGCAAGCCCGCAGTTTCGTCCAGCCCAAACATAATATTCATGTTTTGCACCGCTTGACCGGCAGCGCCCTTTAAAAGATTGTCTATTACCGATATAACTATGCCGCGGTTGCCGTCGAATCTTGCGCCGAACATACAGCGGTTGGTGTGCGATACAAACCCGATTTCGGGGAGGGTATCGGTGTAGCTTACAAACGGCTCGCCGTCGTACGTTGTTTTAAGCGCGTTTAAGGCGGCTTCGGGATTATCTACGTCAAAGTATATAGTAGAAAGTATTCCGCGCTTAATGGGGAGAAGGTGGGGCGTAAACAGTAATTTTTGTCCGAGCTTTTCGGACATTTCGGGCGCGTGGCGGTGGGTGAACAAGCCGTATGCCTTAAAGTTTTCGTCGAGCGTGCAGTAAGCGTATGCCTCGTCCGCTTTTCTGCCCGCGCCGCTAACGCCGCTCTTGCTGTCCGCTATTATGTTTGAAACCTTGGCGGCTTTTGTGACGGCAAGCATGGGGAGCAGTACGCTTGTAACGTAGCACCCGGGGTTGGCAACAAGCTGAGCCGATTTAATTTTGTCGCGGTTTACCTCGCACAGTCCGTACACGGCAAGCTTGTTAAGGTCGGGGCGGGGATGAGTAACGTTGTACGTGCGTTCGTATACCGATATATCCTCGAACCGATAGTCGGCGGACAGGTCTATTACGCGTACGCCCGCGTCCATAAGCTCGCCCACAAGCGCCGCACCCGCCGTTTGGGGAAGGGCGGTAAAAACGACGTCGCAGCTTTTGAGCGCGGGGTCGGACGCGTCGGAAAATTCCAAATCGCAAGGCAGCGCGGGGAAAGCCGAGGAAACTTTTTTGCCGAGCTGAGCGCGGCTTGTAACTACTTTAAGCTCGGCGGCGGGGTGTTCGGCAATAAGCCTAAGCACTTCCGCGCCCGCATAACCGTTTGCGCCAACTATTCCTACTTTAATCTTTTTGTTCATATCTTGTCCCAAAAAAATTTTATCGCATATATTATATAACAAACAAATAAAAAAGGCAACCGAAAATTATAAGCCAAATCATATTGCAAAAAAATGCTTGACAAATAAAGATAAGTGTTGTAAAATAACTATGCTTTGCCGGTGTGGTGGAATTGGCAGACGCGCCGGACTCAAAATCCGGTGGGCTAATAACCCGTATCGGTTCGACTCCGATCACCGGCACCATTATAAATCGGCAGTGTTGCAAGACATTGCCGATTTTTATATATCAACTATTTTTGGAAGAAATAGGTTTTCTATGAAAAGAGTATTAACAAATATTTTTGCAATATTATTATGCGTGCTGTCGATATTTGGGCTTTTCGGATGTTCGCTGCGAGATGTTCCGAATGCTATATCGTCGGTTAGAGCGCGCGCCGACAAACTGCGCCATGAAATGTCGGAAACAATGATTACCGCATTCAAAACAAAAGATGTAACTGCCGTTAAGGATTTGTTTTGTCCCAAGTCGCAACAGCTGGACGGCATAGACAGTCAAATCGAAGCTACCTTTGACTTTATGGAAGGCGATATTTCTTCGTACAAAATAAGCAGTTCAATAGGCTATGAAGGGTGTTCTACCGATTACGGCAAGGTCACCGAATACGAATTTAACAGCGACACATTTATTACGACCGATTTGGGCAGGCAATATAAGCTGTCTATCGACGTTATATATATAGGCGAAGACAGCTCAATCGAGGGCTTGACAAGCTACTATATCCGTGAGTTCGACCGCGGAGACGATGACTACAAGATTTGTCGTGCAGGCTACGGCTGGACTTCGCCGTACGACGCCGAGTGCGGCGTTCTTTCCGCACAGTTGATAACAGCGATTGCAAGCAAGGACGCTAACGAGCTTAAAAGCTTGTTTTGTGCCAAAGCTTTGGAAAGCGAAACGATGGACGCGGAAATTCAGTCGGTTTTCGATATGTTCGAAGGCGAGCCGATTTTTAACGAGCGCGCCGACGGGCTGTATAACTATTCGGACGCCGAAGATGATTTTTCCTGTCGTGTGCTCGGATACGACATCACCAAGGATAAAAGCGGTGCGCCTATTGCCGTGTGGGTCCATGTGCTCACTCAGCCTGTTTGCACCGACGCTGGCGAAAAATACAGGCTCGATTTTGTTGCGTATTTATGTAGCGACAAAAAGCCCGAGATAGAAGGCGTATCATACTTGTCGCTTGAGGATTTGGATAACGACGATAACAAAGTAGACGTCGGCGAATGGATTCATGAAGAATAGTAGAGCAATAGAAATATAAAACGCGGTCGATAGTATATAACGATTATCGACCGCGTTTTACTTATGATATCAGTTTTCGTTTTCTTGTTTGGTTTTGTATAAAACCTCTTGGGTGAGCCCAAGCTGCATCAATTCGGCAAGCGTTTCGTCCTGACCGTATGTGCCCATAGATGACGACACGGCAAGCGCTTCGTACGCTATTTCGGCATCCTGCCTTTTGGCGGCTTGCTCTGCTTGTTCGTCTTTATCTTCGGCGTATAATATTTCGTTTAACGTGTCTTTGTAATCGTGTTTTTCCATACGTATAGTATGGGTAACGGTAGGGCAATATATGCGGGATTGTATTATTCGCCGTACAGCTTGGACATGCGCTTTGCTTCGTCGCGTAAGGTTTCGCGTATATCGGTCGGAGCAAGCACTTTTATCGACGAGCCGTAGGAGAGTAGCCTTTTTATAAGCGCGTCGTTCATAGGCACTTCGGCGTGCGCTACAAGCTTTGTGCCGCGCTCGGTTACGGCCTGTATTCCCAGCCAGTCCACCACGCTTTCCATTACGGCGGGGAAGAACTCGAATTCCAAATCGACGTATACTTCGTTGTAAAATTCCAGCTCCAATTTTTCTATCAGCTTGCTTTCGAGCTTTACAAACCGCTTGCTTGTTTTTCGTAGGTCGCTTATTCTTGTCAGCTTAAACAGGCGAAAATCGCCGCGCAGTCTGCACATAGCGTAAATATACCACGCGCCCGCCTTGAACACCAGCGTGTACGGTTCGATAGTGCGGTAGGACACGGCGCCGCGCGCGTCTGTATACTTTATATCGGTTGCGCGCGTTTGTTCTATTGCTTCGGACAGCGTTTTTATTTTAGACTTAATCTCCGCCGCTTGGCAGTCGTCGTAGTCAATGTACATATTATCTTGCTTTATTACGTAGCTGTCTTGCGCGCGCACGGCGTCCACGGCGTTGAGTTTTTCGATAAGCGCAAGGTTGACCTTGTCGTCGTACAGCGACACGGTTTTACTTAGCGCGTCCTTTATTCGCAGCGATTCCGCCTCGGTAATGACCGATTTATCCACTATATAATCGTCGGCGAGGGAGTACCCGCCGTGGTGTCCTGACGTGGAAATGATGGGTATGCCTGCGTCGATAAGCTCGGTTATATAGCGCGACACGGTACGCTTGCTCACCGAAAATCGCTCGGCAAGATAGTCGCGCGTCACTTTGCGCTTGGCAAGCAAAATCATTAGTATGGCGAAAATAGTCGATTGCGACATATGTACATATCCTTTTTGACACTAAGTATAGAATAAAAAAGGGAGAGTGTCAAGACAAAAATTTTCAAAAATGCCGCTAATTTATTTGTAATAATCTTTTGATTATGCTAAAATGAGAGTATAACTATAATTGTATTCGGAGAAGCAATGGATAACGAAGAAAACGTAGTCGAACAAGAGCAGACTCCCGTAGAGGATAGCGCCGCTCAAAATACGGAAGGCGAGAGCGGACAAACGGAAACGCCCGCTACGGAAGAAACGACAAAAACGGAAGAAGCGTCCAAGGCGGAAGAAACCAAGTCGCAACCCGACAAGAAACCGGAAAAAGCCAAAAAGCCGACTGTCAAAAAGACGGCGGAGCAAAAGTCCAAGCTATTCAGGATGATATACTATCCCGTTATAGCGGTGTTTGTGTTGCTCATGGTCATCTTTTCGGCGTTGGACGGCGTGACGGGGTACAGCCCGTCGGCATACGGCGACAATTATTATAATGCCGTAAATAAGCACGTACAGCAGTTGTCGGTTATGCGTTCGTCCATGGCGGCGGAAGGTGACGGCGGTGTTGCTTACGCGCGCGATTATATTGTTTCCACGCTTACGGCGGGTGGATTTACAGAGGTTGCGGAAAGCAAGACCGAGCGCGACGAGGTAGAAGGCGACAATGACGAACGTCAAACCACAATTACCGACTGGGCGAAGGACGGCGAAACCAAAAAGGCGACCGTCACGGTGCAAACCTCCACGCTTGACGGTAATTTGCAGGACGAGCTCGGACTTGCCGAACATTTGGTAGGACAAAATATATCCAACGTTATAGCGGCTATTCCGTCGGGCAATGCCAAAGCGGGCGCTGTTGTTATTACCGTGCGCTACGACAACCGTACCGATACGACCGGCGCGGCGGGCGCGGCATTTGTTGCCAACGCTATGCAAACGTTGATTGAAACCAACAAATCGGGCGCAAAGCTCAAAAACGATATTATAGTGGTGTTCACCGAGGATTTGGATTACTCCTACGGCGCGTACGCCTTCTTTAATCTTTTCGAGGGCTTGGACGGAGTTGTGGCTCGCGCCAAAGCGGGCGTAAACCTCGAAGCGTACGGCAACGGCGGCACGCTTGCGCTTACCGACGCGTCAAACGCCGGACTCGATTATATTTACGCTTACGCAAAGGCTTCGGACAACGCGCTTAACCTGTCCGTTATTCCTTCGACTTTGCCCGACGAATTGAAAAACCGCGACGCGGTTAAGGCGTTTGGCGATATTCCCGCGGTGCAGGTTGCCGTTATCGGCGAACTTGACGCGGCGCAATCGTCGCTCGACAATGCCGACGAGGTTTCGCAAGCTATTATCAAACAGCAAGCGCGGTTTGTAAAAGACTATATAGAGCAGTTCGGCAACAGCACCGATACGTACAGTGCGGAAGGCGACGACAATACCGCATATTTCTCGTACATCGACGGCGGTACGATTGCGTACACCGCTACGGCGTCGTACGTGGTGGGCGCGCTTATCTTGGCTGTAGCGGCGGCTGTCATTATCGCTATGATATTCAAAAAGACGTTCTCGCTCAAAAACATGTTAATTGCGCTCGGCGTACAGCTGCTTGTCGTGGTAGCCACACTTGCGGCTATGGTTGCGGCGTATTTCCTCGTAACGCTTATGCTTACTGGCTTCGGCGTGTTGCCGTTGCAGGCAATTACGCATTTGCATTACAGCAATGCCGGCATAATAATTGCGGCTGTGCTCGTCACTATTGCATCGTCGTTCGGCTTTACCACGCTGTTCAAAAAGCTGTTTAGAGTGACGTCGTCCGACGCCGTTCGCGGCACGGCAATGCTGCTCGGACTTGCGGGCGCGGTTATGAGCTTCGCTTGCCCTGCATATTCGTATATCACGTCGTGGTTGGGATTGACGTTGCTTGCCGTATTGTTGCTTTCGGTATGCTTGCACAAGCGCTTCAAAGCAAAGTTCGGCTTCGGTATGGACAGGCTGTATTTGTACGTTATACCCGCCGCGCTGTGCTTGCCGCTTGTTATGCCTACAATCACTGCATTGGCAGGAATGTTGCCGCTCGTGCTTCTTCCCGTGCTGTTCACGCTGTTTACGGCTGTGCTCGGTGTGGGCATTCCGTATTTGGACCGTTCGCAGCCCGTGCTGGATAAGCTTGCCAAAAAGCTGCCCAAGCGCACTATAAGAGTGGAGCGCGTTGTTACCGAAAAGGTAGAGGATCGTGCCAAAAAAGGAAAGTTCACCGAAAGAACGTATAAGCGCGTTGAAAAGGAAAAGATTGCCGTCAACTACAAAAACTATTTCGGCATTTTTGTCGTAACCGTGCTCGGCTTAGTTATAGCTTTGTTCTCGGGCGGTTTCGGCGTAAACTTCAACAAGACGTTGACCAACTACTTTGCGTATGATAACGCCATCTATAACGACTCGATTGTGTTCGAGCTTACCGACAGCGAACAAAAGGTAGTGGTAGGCGACTTGATGGCGTACAAGTTTATGCGCTATCATATAAGCGACCTTGAATGGGACGGCGAGAAAAATAGATACAGCAAGACGGTAAACTATAATATTAACGAGATTATCGCGCGTGAGCCGTCCGTATCCAAAGACGGCAAAAAGTACACCGTAACCACGTTTGACGGTGCTAACTCCAACGTTGTAATAACCATTCCGTCGGCGCGGTCCATTACGCGTATAACCGTCAAAGAATATTTCAAAACCAACAACGACGATGACAAGGGCGAAAATGACAAGGACCACGACGATTACAAGGGCTACGTGTACGACTACGAAAACCGCGACCAAATAACGTTGCGCTTGCCGTACGGCTTCGACTCGGTTTTCACTTTGGAGATTGAAGGCGGCTCGCCGAGCAAGTTCGAGTACGAGGAGTATAGAACTGTCGCCGAAGGCGATATTGCGCTGGACGCCGTTGACGAATGGAACTTGGTCAAAGGCGACGCGGATATGCAAGGGCTTCGCGCGGGCATTGTAATTAAGCGCACTCTCAAAGTATAACGAACCTAAATAATATAACACACAAAAGACCGCACTCAACCGTGCGGTTTTTTTGTATTAAAGATACATTTTTATCGCCGTCGCATACAATATTTATGTGCATAAATCGACGTGTTTTTAAACCCACGATTTTATTCCATGAGGGCATTTCGGGCTGTCTAGGGCAAAAAACAGCCGATTTTTTGTGTTTATTTGCAATTTAGGGTGTAAAAAGGTTGTCGAATAGTGGACAAATGCGAAAAAAATATGCTATAATTCACTGGTAAAGATTAAGCGGAGGAATAAGAAAATGGCAGTAGCACGTAAGCCTAAGAACACGTTAAAATTTTCACAACCGTCGTCGTGGTGGGGAAGTCGGTGGCGCGAGGGATTGCCTATCGGCAACGGCGTTATAGGCGCCGATTGTTACGGCGGCGCGGCGTCCGACGTGCTTATGATTACGCATGGCGATTTGTGGTGGCAGGGCAAGGACTCGGCGCTTCAAGACGTGTCCGACAAAGTGCCCAACGTGCGCAAAAAGATTGCCGAAGGCGATTTCCTCGGCGCGGAGAAAATCCTTTCCACCGAGCTTATTCGCAAGGGTTACAGACCGCAGCTTTCTTATCCGTTACCGCTGTGCGATTTTGTTATAGACATGAAGGTCGACAAGGGCGCAAAGGAGTACAGTAGAACACTCGATTTGGAGAGCGCGGAAGCGTCGGTGTCGTTTAAGGACGGCGGCACGCGTTTTGAGCGCAACGCATTTGTTTCGCGTGCGCGTGACGTTATCGTATACGAAATTACCCGCGTGGGGCAAAAGAATATAGACGCAAGCTTCAAGTTCGAGCTGCACGACAAGTTTAACGCGCGTACTCAGGTGGCTGTTTCCGCCACGCCCGAAAACGTTACCGGCAAGTGCGAAAACTACTGGCTGTACTTTTCGGCGCGCTCGTCGTCGGGCGCTGATTTCGGCGCGGTTGCAAAAATCAATTTCTTTGCCGGCAAGCAGGAGATAGTGGGCGACAGCCTTGTCGTTACCGGCGCGGAGAAAATTCTCGTAATAATCAAACCGTTTATCGAAGCACAACGCGACAAAGCGTGGAAGGACTGCAAGGCGTCCATAATGGACATTAAGCTCCCTTATGACAAGCTGTTAAAAGAGCATCAAGCTTTGCACCAAAAGCTGTTTTTCTCGGCGGAGGTCGATTTCAATGCCGATCCGAGCACGCGCGATGCATTTGTGGACAGCGCGATTGCCGAGGCGGTACAGCGCGGCGACACCAATGCGGCGCTGCTTGAAAAACTGTGGGCGTACGGAAGATACCTTATGATCACGGGCTCCAAGCCGGAGGGTAGGCCTTTTGCGCCGTACGGATTGTGGTGCGGCGATTACAAGGCGGAAAACGCGCAAATCAACGCCGCGGGCAATCTTCAAGCGGTGTACGACATGACGCAAGCCGGCAACCTTAACGACTATGCCGAAAGCGTATTCCACCTGTACGAGTCGGTAATGCAACAGCTCAAACTCAACTCGTCCCGACTTTACGGCTGCCGCGGTATATTCGTACCGTATACAATGTCGCCGTCTACCGGTTACCCCGGGGACATAAACGACGCCATGATACACTTTACCGGTGTTGCGGGCTGGCTGGGTAATTTGTTCTACGATTATGCGTTGTACACCAACGACCAAAAGTTTTTAAAGACGCGCGCGCTCCCGTTTATGAAGGAAGCGGCAACCTTCTACGAGGAATTTTTCAAGCTTGTGGACTTAAAGTACTACGAGTCCACGCCGTCGTATTCGCCATTCTCCACGGCGGGCAATTTAACCAATACCGAAAACAAGTCGAGCGTTTTGGCGTCGTCGGTCGCTTCGGCGGAAAATCATGCGATTGCCGCCAACGCCACGGTAGACTTTGCCATTGCGAGAAGCCTACTTACCAATCTTATAGAGGGCAGCAAGGCCGCGGGTATGAACAAGGCGGAGGTAATCAAGTGGGAGGATATGCTCAAAAAGATGCCGCCGTACAAGTTCAACAGCGACGGCACTGTCAGCGAGTATATTGACGAGCGTTGCACCGACAATCCGTGCGCGCCGTCGGTGGCCATGTATTATCCCGTTTATCCCGATTACCGTAGCCGCGACAATATAGAGCTTAATAAGAGCTACGCCGCCACCGCCAAAAAGAAGAGTGTTACCGCGCGCGAGAACATGAGCGCCGACGTTTTGGCAGGGTATGCGCAGGTATTTGCACGGCTGTGCGACGGCGATATGCTGTACGATCAAATAAATGCGCTTGTACGCGGCATGGCAATGAACAACCTTATGTTTGCCGCCGACGACTGGCGCGGCATGGGCAGCGGCAAGCATGGCTTGTGGGCGCAACCTGTACCGTACGTAAACGTAATGGTGGCGGGCGCATTGCAGGAAGCGCTTGTTCAGTCTACGCCTACGCTTATACACTTATTGCCCGCAGTGCCCGCGGAGCTCAACAAGGGCGTGCTGTCCGGATTCCAAACCAGAGCGAGCGTGGAAATTTCGGCAATGGAATGGGATATCCCGCGTGGCACGTTAAGCGTAAAGCTGAAAGCCAAACGCGCTACGACAATAGACGTTCAACTGCCCAAAACGGCGAAGCCGCCCAAAAAGGTGGATGCGCAAAAGTTCGACGACCTGCGCGGCTTGCTTATCGGGCTCAAGCTTGCGGCAAACAAGGTAGTGCAGCTTGATATAAAATTCTAATCCTCGGCAGCGCATGCATCGTCGGATACGGGCTACGTGTGGCAATCTGCCTCGGTCACGTAGGTGGGTCTACGCTCCCTTCGGCGGCTCGCCACCTGTTGCCCGTCTGCGACGCGCCTTCGCTGCCTATAACATTCAAAAAAACACGGACGGTATAACGCCGCCCGTGATTTTTTATATGTAAATTATTATATTACTTACAAAAGCGTTTTTACAAGGTCGTCCATGTCGTACAGTGCGGGCTTTGCGGATAATAGAAAGTCCGCCGCCTTGTATGCGCCTGCGGCAAACAGCTTGCGTGAACGCGCCGAGTGCGATATCGTTACTATCTCGTCGTCACCGTAAAACCCGATTTCATGTTCGCCCACAACGCCGCCGCCTCGCACCGAGGTGATTCCTATTTCGCCGTGAGTGCGCTTGCCTTCGCGGTTTATCACTTGATTGTCGCGAGAGGTGAGTGCGTCGGCAAGCAGTAACGCCGTGCCCGACGGATTGTCCAGCTTTTGGTTGTGGTGCTTTTCGACTATTTCTATATCAAACGTATCGCCGAGTACCTTTTGCGCGGCAATCGCCGCCGCCTTTGTCGCGGCAATGCCGAGACTCATATTGCCCGAACGGAATACGGGCACCCGTTGTGCTAACATTCCTATGGCGTGTAATTCGCTTGCGTTGTAGCCGGTGGTGGCAATTACGACAGGCTTGCGCACGCGCTCGGTAAGCCCGATAATGGGGGACAGAAGGTACGGATTGGAAAAATCGATAATCACGTCGAAATCGACGTCAATATTATTTGTGTCGTTGTATACGGGAATATCGCCGCCGCGCGGTGTTTTGTCAAATCCGCCGACGACAGTATAGCCGTAGTCTGCGGCGCTTTGCACGAGCATTTTTCCCATTCTTCCGTCAATGCCGAAAATAAACGCTTTTTTCATTATATCAACTCCAATTCGCGCATGGTCGCTTTCAAAAGCTCGGTGTGCTGCGGTTCAAGCTCGGTAAGCGGTAGGCGAGGCGCGCCCACTTCGAAGCCGATAAGCTGCATAGCTTTTTTGACGGGGATAGGGTTGACCTCGCAAAACAGCGCGGCAATAAAATCGTTTAGTTTAAACTGTAACGCTTGCGCTTCGGTGAATTTGTTTTGCATGCACAGCGCGCACAGCTCGCTCATGAGTGACGGCGCGGGGTTTGCCGCAACCGAAATTACGCCCTTGCAGCCCATAAGCATTGCGGTAGCCGTTATGCCGTCGTCGCCGCTGTACATATCAAGGCCCGTTTGGGCGCATACCTTAGCTGTGTTTTGGAACTGCTCTATATTGCCGCACGCTTCCTTTATGCCGACAACGCCGTCTATTGCGGCAAGCTCTTTGACCGTTGCGGGTAAAATATTTACGCCCGTGCGCGACGGAACGTTGTACGCTATAATAGGTATATTAGCTTTGGCGACAGACTTGTAATGCTCGACAATGCCGCGCTGGGTGCATTTGTTGTAGTAGGGCGTAACCACAAGCACGCCGTCGGCGCCCAAGCGTTTTGCCGTGCAAGCGTGGTCGTAGGCGGTAGCGGTGCTGTTGCTGCCCGCGCCGACGATTACAGGCACGCGCTTTTTGGCGTGCGCTATAATAAACGCCGTTGCCTTTTCGTACTCCGCGGCGGAAGCTGTTGCAGGCTCGCCCGTAGTGCCGAAGGGGAGAAGCGCGGACACTCCGCCCGCGATTAAGTGTTCTATGTATTTGTCGAGCACGGCGTAATCGATATTTCCGTCCTTGCCGAACGGAGTGACCATTGCCGCACCCACACCTGTAAACAGCGTCATAATTTTACCTCTGTAATCAGTATGTAGTATTGATTATTAATATTCGCCTTTGAGCAAAAGCTCGGCAATCTGCACGGCATTGGTTGCCGCGCCCTTGCGAATGTTGTCGGCTACCACCCAAATGTTGAGCCCGCTCTCAACCGAATTGTCTACGCGCACACGCCCGACAAAAACCTCGTCACATCCGTCGGCGTCAAGCGGCATAGGGTATACGTTGTTTTGCGGATCGTCGCAAACGACAACGCCCTTGGCGTTACTAAGCACTTTAAGCGCGCCCTCACGTGTTACGGGGCGCTCAAACTCTATGTTAATGCTTTCGCTGTGGCCGTAGTACACGGGCACGCGCGCGGTGGTGGCGGTTATGCGTAAGCTTTCGTTGCCCAAAATCTTGCGCGTTTCGTTTATCATTTTCAATTCTTCCTTGGTGTAGCCGCTTTCGGTAAACACGTCTATGTGCGGAAGAATATTGTGCGCTATCACGTGCGGAAACTTTTTGGGCTCGGCACCTTTTTCGCCGTCGGCAAGGTCGAGCAAGCCCGCTTTACCTGCGCCCGATACCGCTTGATATGTAGAGTAAACAATGCGCTTAATTTTGAACGCGTCATATAACGGCTTTAACGCCACAACTGCTTGAATGGTGGAGCAGTTGGGATTGGCTATTATGCCGTTGTGAGTAAACGCCGCTTGCGGATTTACCTCGGGCACGACAAGCGGTACAGATTTATCCATACGCCATTGCGACGAGTTGTCTATAACAACGCAACCGTTTTGCGCAAACAGCGGTGCAAACTTTTTGGACACTTCGCCGCCCGCCGAAAACAATGCTATTTCGGCATTGCAGGCACTTACGTTTTGCTCGGTAAGCTCCTGCACGACGTAGCTTTTACCCATAAATTCAACGGTTTTTCCGGCGCTCTTTGCCGAGGCGAAAAGCGTCAAATCTTTAATAGGGAATTTGCGTTGCTTCAATACTTCCAGCATGGTGCGCCCCACAAGTCCGGTAGCGCCCACGACGGCGACGTTTTTATACATAACAGCCTCCGTCTTTATCTTAGCAAAATGAATGAATAAAAGTCAAGTAATTAAACATGTGTAATGATTTTGTAATTTTCAAAAACCGACTCTTTTTACTTGAAAACATAAGGTAAAAGTGATATACTGATAATATGGACGAGCAGTCTTTACAGTATCTTACGTCTACGCGGCGCAAGCTGCATGCAATGGCGGAATTATCTGGCGCGGAATACAACACGTCCGCCTTTATAGTGGAGGAGTTGAAGCGCTTTGGGTACAAGCCCAAAACGATAGGCACAGGTGTGTACTGCGACGTCGGGCGCGGAAATAAAAGACTTGCGTTCCGTGCCGACATCGACGCGTTGCCCATTGCGGAGGACGTAGCCGTTACGGGTATGGAAGGCTGCGCGGCAAACGGAGTTATGCATGCTTGCGGACACGACGGACATACCGCCAATCTTTTAAACGTTGCACGTATTGTCGGCGGCAAGAGTGACGTGCCGCTTAGGTTTATATTCCAGTTCGACGAGGAGGTAGCGGGCGGCAGTACGGTAATGATAGAAAACGGCGTGCTGGACGGTGTGGCGGAGGTGTACGCATTGCATCTTTGTCCCGAGCTGGAGCAGGGCAAGATAGGCTATTGTTACGGCGCAATGTTTGCCGGTTGCTGTGAATTCGATATTAATTACGTCGGCAAGTCGGGACACTGCGCAAATCCCGAATGTTGCGCCGACACGATACGGTCTTCTATATACGTAGCGTCCGAGGCGTATAAGCTGGCAAATGAGCATAAGCTTCAACTAAACCTCGGCAAAATGACGGGCGGCTATGCCCGCAACATAATATCGGACACATGCGAGCAAGAGTATACGGTCAGATTTTACGATCAATCGGCTTGCGAAAGCTTTATGATAGCCGTAGAGCGCGCGGCGTTACAAGCTGACGACCAAAACGGTACTTCGCATAAAATCGTTACGCAAGCGGTTTACCCGACGCTGAAAAATCACGCGCTTGCGGTGGACAGGGTGCGAAGCCTTATGGGCGAAAAATGCATAGCCGTTTCGCCGCGCAACACCGCCGAGGACTTTTCCAACTTTTTGGAAAGCACGGTAGGGTGTATGGTATGGCTGGGCACAAAGGCGGAAGGGCATACCTCGCCCCTTCACAGCAAAACTTTTTCGTTTGACGAAAAAGTTTTGCTCACAGGCACCGAGCTTTTTATTAAACTAATAGAGTCTTACAAGGCGTAAACAGGAGAATTTATGGCAAAAGCGGAAAAAACCAAAAAGAAGGGCTTTGTCCACAAGATGATGTTCGGCAACGAGGATAAACCGGATCTCACGCCCGAACAGCTCAATATGTCCAAGTGGGCAATGTTTAAGTTCATATTTTTCGGTCGATTCGGCACGACGGTGCTACTGAATATATTAACTTTGTTGTTTGCATTACCCATGTTCGGGGTTATGCTGTTGTTTTACTTAAACTCGTCTGTTGCGGCGGGATTCATACCGTATTCGTCCAATATAGGAATAGGTTATCCGGTGGTATCCAATGCGGCAAACCTCGGCGCAATAACCGATTTTACTTACAGCATTACCGAGTATCTTATTTTGATTCCGTGTATTGCATTTTTCGCACTGGGCGTTGCGGGCAATCTATACGTTATACGCAAGCTCATTTGGCAAGAACCTACAAGCACTATCAAGGACTTTTTCCGCGGCATCAAAAAGTGCTGGATCGGCGCGATATTTATCGGTTTGCTTTTCGGACTTGCACTATTGTTGGTGGTTTTTTCGGCAGGTTACTTTGACGCATTTCATTTGCCCGTGGCGTACAAGGCGGTTATGATTACGGTATCAATAATACTGCTCGTGTTTATGACTATTTTTACGTCGTTCTTTATGACGCAAAATGCTGCGTTCAAAATGCGGCCTTTGGCGTTACTGCGCAACTCCGCGCTGTTCACGTTCGGTGCGTTCTTGCAGTCTATCATATTTATCGGAATAGGACTTGCACCGGTATATTTAATATTCGTACCGGGGATTACCATGTTTTTGGCGATAATATACGTGTTTATCGGCTTTTCGTTCAGCACGATAGTCATATCGCTGTTTTGCCACTTTTGCTACGAAAAGTTTTTGTACGACAAGGTCACCGACAAGCCGTCGGCTGTGTATTCTAAGCGCGAGCGCGACGAGCTGTCCGAGCCCGAGCGCGCCAAAAAGAAACAGCCCACCGCGTACAAAAATCCCAAAAAGCGCAAAAAGTCCATTGACGAGGGTACGTCCATAACGCCGCTTACGCCGACCTTCCGCCGCGAGGATTTGGAGCGGTTGCAGCGCGAGCATGAGCAAATTATGCGCGAGGGCGAGGAAGACGACGAGCCCGACGACGATGAAACACAGTTAGAACAACAGGAACAACCGGAAGTTCCTGTGCAACCCGCGCAACCCGAACAGCCCGAGCAACAAGACGATAACGACGAGAAATAAAATAACTTGATAAAAAAGTTTAACACAAACGGCGCTGTTGCGCTATATAAACGCGAGTTTGCCGATTGCTTGGAACGCGGCGATTACGAGGGTGCAATTGACAATCTCCTCAAATTTTCGGAAGCGAAAAGTAATCCCGATTTTCATTCGGCAATGGGCGTACTGTATCTTTTGATGACTCAGGACAGTGAGGATAGGGAATTGCTTCCGCTCTCTTTCCGCGAGTTTATGATGCATTTAATCGCGCACCCCGACAGCCGCAATACATATCGTAATTTGCTTGCCGTGGCTATACTCCGTCATGACCCCAATTCCATTGCCGAAATAAGCGAGTTTATATCGCGTCGCGGCTACAACGTAAAGGAGTTTGTGGACGAGCTATCCGAATACGGACTGGATATATTCAACGACGACGGAATGTATATAGACTTGGACGATATGTTTTTGCCCGCCGACTACGGCGAGATAGCCGACGAGGTTTTTATAGGCGGCACGGACGGAGAGGATTTAACCTCACCGACTGATTATACTGAAAAAAATGTGACGTCAAAGTCCAAGGTAATCAAGTTTAAGGGCGGTAACGGCGACCAAAAAACTGAAAAGACGGCACCGTCCGACGATAAGATTATCCGCTTGAAAAATGACGAAGCGCCCGAGGACGTAATCAACCCGAGTGATATGTTTGATGTTATGATGCAGCTTGTCCGCGGCGAGGAAGAATACAAAGACGTTGCGAGTGAGGACGACGACTTTTTGTCTATGGACGACGACGGGCCGTTCGATCTTTCGGCAAAGATGGCGCTGCGCCTTGCTCAAAGCGCATGCGTAAAGGGCGATTACGAAAAGGCGCTTGAAGCGCTAGATACGATAGAAAAAGATACGGGCAGGTTGTATTACTGCGCAGAATGTGTTCGGTCTAATATAATGGTTGACATGAACAAGTACGACGAGGCGCAAGCGGCGCTCGACCGTGCTTTTACAGTTATACCCAACGGCGCGCTTGCAGGTACATTGCAATGCTCGCTGTACGAGATCACGGGCGAGTGCGAAAAAATTCCCGACGCGCTCAAACGCATAGAAGTTACCGATTACGTAGATTCAGACCACGTTTACAAGGCGCTGAGGTTTGCAGTTAAGTATTGCACCAAAGATGACGCGATAAAGCTTGTCGAGGACTATATAGACGAGTTTAATTCATTCGATTTGCGCTGTGTATATGCGCAAATGCTGTACAATTCGGGCGATAAGGGCACGGCAATAAAACAGCTTAGAACTTTATCGCGCATACAGTACGACGATTTTAACGCGCAGTATTTTTACCTTATGTCCAAGGCCGGCGTGGACGAAATGCCGCTTGCGGACGAAACTCCGCAAAAGGTATTGGGCATGCTTGTGGACAATATGATTGCGCTCGTTCATTCGGAATTGTTTACTGCGGGCACCGAGATAATAGAGAGCGAGGCGTTCAAGTACGGCTTGGAAGTGTTTTTGACATTGGAATTCCGCCACACGCGCAATGTAGTCAAGGTGATGTTTGAAACGCTGAATATGCTTGCAAGCGACGGGCGGTTGGAAACGCAAATGCGCAACGCGCTTGTGTCGCCGTACGTAGAGGAGCTTGTAAAGGCTGTCATACTCGGCAAACTGCTGGGTGCGAAGAACGGCAAGACCGAATTTTTGACCGAGCTGTCATTTTGCCCGATATCGGGCGAAACGGTACCCGAAGCGGGCGAGGACGGCGACGAGGGCTATTATATCGCATATGCTTTGACCCTTATGTGTTGCCGTAAGGCATTACCGTTTTTGATTGATTACTATCAAAAGATACGGCGGCTTTTGCGAGGTGTGAGCTTTAATGTGCGCGATTTAGCCAACTTTTTGTGGCGTACTGTAAAAGCTAAGTTCAAGTACAAGAACAAGGACATTGACGAGCGCGTGCATTATGCGTTAGGTTACGAAACAAAGGCGCAGGCAAATGATGCATACAAACTGATGACTACTTTGTTCGCTCAATTAAAATAATATCGAAAGAGGTGATTACTATGAAAAATTACGAAAAATACTTTATCGACTTTGATAAGCTTTTTGAAAACTACGCCGACAAGTATTATAACGCGCACGAGAACGAATACGATTCGCCCGACGATTTTGCGCGCGACCTCGACAAGATTTATCATCAGTGGGCGACCTCGCCGCAGGACGTGATTGGCGGCATATCGCCGAGCGAATTTTTCAATCGCATTCCCACCGAAGATTTGATAGACATATTAAAGGGTTCGTGCGTAGGCGACAACAACCCCAACTCGCTGCTGTTCGATAGAATAGCGACCGAGCCCGAATTGCTGGGCGATCTTATCGAGCTTGCCAAGACTGCCACCGACGAAAAGCTTTTGCTTGTGTTGCTCAGTCTTATTAACGAGCTGGGCGGCGCGAATAACGAGTTTTATATGGACATGGTGGAGCGCGACATCGACGCTTGCGTAAAGGAAGAATGTATAGAAATGTTGTGCGACCGCGCCGACGAGATTAAAGAGGAATTGCTAAAACGCGCGCAAAATGCCGACGATATAGGCAAGATGGAAATGTACGTCGAGCCGCTCACGTTTTGCGACGCGGGCGACGACAGAATACTCGCTTTGCTTCGCACGCTTTTAGCGTCCGACCCCAATGTCGCATACGTAGCGGCGCTTATAGGCAGATACGGCGACGACCGCGCTTGTGCCGATTTGTACAAGCTGCTGGACGATTGCGACTACGCCGAGTTTTTGGAAATCCGTAACGCCATAGAAACGTTGGGCGGCACTGTGGACGCGCATTACCGCGACTTTTCCGCCGACCCGTTATACCAAGCGATAAAAGGCAAAAAATAGTTTAGGCATCTAACCTTATAAAATATATCGAAAACGGCTTGCATACAATAAAGTATGTTCAAGTCGTTTTTGCGTTCTATATCGGTTTCTATGCTGATAATAGGTACTGTTATTGGCGCGGGGTTCGCGTCGGGTAGGGAAGTCGTAACCTTTTTCGGTGCGGTGCCTAACGTGTTTATCGCGCTTATTGCGGGCGCTATGGTGTTCGGGTGCTCGGTGCTGTTTTTGTTTGTAGGGCGGCGAGTGCAAAAGACCGATATGGGCGAGGTCAACGGCGCGGTGTTCGGCAGGGTGCGCCCGATAGCCGACGTATTTATGCTGTTCAATTCGGTGACGGTGCTGGGCGCTATGCTTGCGGCTACGGACAGTCTTGCCGCCGAATTTATCAATATCCGCCCGCTAACGTCCATAATTTTGGGGCTGCTATGCGCGTGGATAGCGGTGAAAGGGTTGAAGGGCGTAATCAAGGCAAACGCCGTGCTCGTGCCGATAATGATAGTGTTTTTGTGCGCATGCACGCTATCGGCAATAGACTTTCCGTTAAAGGCGCAGGGCGGAAGCATAAACGCGTACAGCATAATTTTGTACGTAGCAATGAATATGATACTGGGCGGCGGGGTACTTACTACAGTGCACAAGCTTTCCCCGCGCGAAATATTGCTGTCGTCTGCGATAGCCGCGGTGGTGATAGCGGGATTATTGGTGTGTATAATGGGCGCGTTGCAATCTTGCGCGGCGGCGCACGCCGATATGCCGATGCTGCTGATTGCGCTCAAAAGCGGCAGGGTAATGTATATGATAAGCTTGCCCGTTATAGCCGCTTCGATATTCACAACAATGCTTTCGGCGTTCAAATCGGTTTACGACTATATTCACGGCTTTGTAAAGAACAAATTAATATCCGCAGGAATAGTGCTTGTCGGTGGACTTGCCGTGGGCGCGCTCGGCTTTACTTCGGTGGTGAACATGCTGTATCCGATAACCGGCGCGATAGGTTTGTTATATATTGCGTGCAATGGCTGGTTCCTAATCCGCACTCGCGTAAAAACCAAAGTAAAAAAGAAAGCGCGTCGAATTAAGACAAAAGTGTGTAAATCTCATTAAAATATATAACGGCATTTGATATTATGCAAGTGCCGTTTTCTTTTGCTTGAAATCTTTTGTTCAATATGGTATAATTATACTATATCGCATTAATTGCATACGGGAGTTTGATATGTTTAACGAGGTACATAAGAATTTCGGGTTCGGGTGTATGCGACTGCCTATGAAGGGTAACGACGTAAACTACGCCGAGTTCAACAAAATGATTGACATATTTATCGAAAGTGGTTTTAACTATTTCGATACCGCGCACGGCTATTTGCAGGGCAAAAGCGAAACGGCGTTACGCGACTGCCTTGTAAAGCGCTATCCGCGTGATAAGTATATTCTCACAAACAAATTGACGACTTTTTATTTCGATACGGAAGCTGACGTACGCCCGTTCTTTGAAAGCCAGCTCAAAATTTGCGGCGTCGATTATTTCGATTTCTATCTTATGCATGCGCAAAGCAAGGAAATCTTTGCTAAATTCAAGCGTTGCCGCGCGTACGAGCAGGCGTTGCAGTTTAAGGCAGAGGGAAAGATTAAGCCGGCATTTCGTTTCACGACACTGCGGAGGTTTTGGACCAAATCCTTACCGAGTATCCGCAGGTGGAGGTTGTGCAAATCCAGCTCAATTACGTGGACTACGACGATCCCGCCGTGCAGTCGCGCAAGTGTCTCGAAGTTTGTAACAAGCACAACAAGCCCGTTATAGTAATGGAGCCTGTCAAGGGCGGCAATCTTGTAAACCTGCCCGAAAGCGCAAAAAAGTATTTTACCGAACTCGGCAGCGCAAGCACGGCAAGCTATGCCATACGCTTTGCGGCAGGGTGTAAGGGCGTGTTTATGACCTTGTCGGGAATGAGTGATTTGGCGCAAATGAACGACAATATATCATATATGAAGGACTTCAAACCGCTCGACGAAAAGGAAATGCAAGCTGTTCAAAACGTGTGCGCCGTGTTTAAGGGAATGAACTTGATTGCTTGTACCGCTTGCCGTTACTGCATTGACGGTTGCCCGAAAAAGATTTCCATTCCCGATTTGTTTGCGTGTATGAATACCAAAAATATATACCACGATTGGAACGCCAACTATTATTACGACGAGGTGCATACAAAAAATCGCGGCAAAGCTTCAGATTGTATAAAGTGTGGAAAGTGCGAAAAAGCTTGCCCGCAGCATTTGCCTATACGCGATTTGTTAAAGGGCGTAGCTAAAGAGTTTGAAAAATAATGACTGATTTACAAATCGCAAAATACAATCTTTTTGGGCATACCATTTGCTTGTGCAAGGGTGGTGATTGTCTGTACAGCGAAAGCAGGGGAATTGCGCCGATGATGAACTTTATCGCAGGCGGCGTAGACCTATCGGGATATTCGGTTGCCGATGTCGTTGTCGGCAAGGCGGCGGCGCTGCTGTTTGTTAAGTGCGGTATAAAAAACGTGTTTGCCAAAACATTGTCGCAAAGCGCAAAAAATATTCTCGAATTTTATGACGTAGCTTACGAATACGAAACGCTTACCGAGCGAATCATAAACCGCGCGGGGACGGACACCTGCCCGATGGAAAAAGCGGTGCGGGATATAGATAATCTCGAGCAGGCGTATTCGATTTTAAAAGATAAATTGAAAGCTATGGGCGAAAAACAATAGTTTACCATAGTTTAGAGAGGAAAAATGTCACACAGTAAAATTACAAAACGAGGGCGCTCACTGTACTTGGAAAAGTGGAATCCTTCCGCTAAAAAATATATAAATACTTGCAAAATATGCGGGCACAGCGGCTATAGTCCGGTAATAGAACAGGAAGAGTTTTGTACCGTTCCGCCAAACAAAGCGATTTATAAAGAGCTGAAACGCACCCTTAATATGTTGTCTTTGGACGAGTTGGGGCGGTGTGAATGTTGCGCAAGACTGCAAGACAAAAATGAATAGAGTGGTATTTTTGCTATAACGATGCAGGATAAATTTCAATTTAGCTTACATACTACATTCAATTATACGTAGTTAAAAGCCCTCGAACAAATTGTTCGAAGGCTTTTTGTAATTGTCTTTTAATCGATCTTATATTTCTTTTTGGTCAGTTTTTCCACGCCTGCGACGGCGAGGTACATTACTGTTGCGAGTATACACAGTATAACCGTGCTTGCCATTACCAAATCCATTTTGAATACTTGGCTTCCGTAGATGATGAGATATCCCAGTCCTGCCGTCGACACAAGGTATTCGCCCATAATGGTGCCGACCCAAGCCAAGCCTACGTTTATTTTCAGCATATTCACAAGCGCGGGGACGTTGGCGGGCAGTATGAGTTTGAACAGTATTTGAAGTTTACTCGCGCCCATAGACCGCATTAGCAGTATCTTGCCTTCGTCCACCGACATAAACGCGCTTAGCACGCTTATTACGGTTACGATTATGCATATGAGTATTGTCATTACAACAATCGCTTGCGCGCCCGCACCTACCCATATAATTATAATCGGACCGAGTGCGATTTTGGGCAGGGCGTTGAGTACTACGATGTACGGTTCAAGCACTCGTCTGAGCTTGACAAACCGCCATAGCAGCACGGCAATCAGTATTCCCAGTCCGCTTGCAGCTATAAAGCCGACTATACATTCTATCAGCGTGTATGCTATATGCACAAACAGCTCGTCGGTGTCTATCGTTCCCAACACCGACACAATGCGCGACGGGCAAGATGTGATAAACGGATCTATCCAGTCCAGCCTTGCCGCCAGCTCCCAAATGCCTATTACGGCAACCAACAAGCCTATTTGCAATAATATCGTGGTGATTTTGTCGTTTCGGCGTTTGGCTAAATACTTTTGGCGCGGAGTTTTGACGCGCGGCATACGGCATGGTAAACGGCTATTTATCTTCATGTTAGGCTCCTTAAAAGCGTTTGTTAGTCGTGCTTGACTTTGTCATTTGTTTTGTCGTCCGTTTTTTCTTTGTCGGCGGTGACGACAATGCTTTTTATTTTAACAATCACGGCTTTGCCGAGATCGTAAACGAATACGCCCGCGTCCTTTGCCAACGTAACGGCGTCAAGCAGCACTTGTCTTCCGGTGATGCGGTTAGTCGTTTTTTCGTCCGTCATAGCGTTACCTCCTTCCATACGCGGTCGAACCAGTATGAGAATTTAGGACTTTCGCGGCGCTTGAGCGGTGTGGGCGCGTCTATATCTATGGTAAACACCGTCTTGACGGTTGCGGGGCGCTTGGTCAGCACGACGATCCTGTCCGCCATGGACACCGCTTCGGAAATGTCGTGCGTAACGAGCAGCGCGGTTTTGTTTTCGTTTTTGATTATTGCGTGAACGTCGTCGCACACCGTCATTCGCGTTTGGAAATCGACGGCGGAAAACGGTTCGTCAAGCAGTAGCAGCCGAGGCTTGAAGGCGAGTGTGCGAATTAGCGCCGCACGCTGGCGCATACCGCCCGACAGCTCGGTAGGGTAAGCGGACTTAAAATCGCCCAGTCCGTACTTATCCAGCATGCTCACGGCGTACTGCCTTGCTTCTGGCGTAAGCTTTTTTTGCACGGACAGTCCGAGCATGACGTTTTGCTCGATAGTGCGCCACTCGAACAGGTTGTCGCGTTGAAGCATATATCCTACGTTGCCCGAGCTCGCCACTACCGGCTGACCGTCTATGGTGATTGTGCCGTCGGTGGGTGGCATTAGTCCCGCTATCATGGAAAGCAGGGTGGTTTTTCCGCACCCCGACGGGCCGACAAGGGCGATAAACTCGCCCTCGTCGATCGATAGGGACAGGTCGCGTACCGCCTCGGTTTCGCTTTTTTCGGTTTGATAGATTATATCTACGTGATTGATGTCAAGTAAAGCCATGGCGGGTCACCTGTGAACTATATTTTCAGCTCGTCGACAAGCTGGTTGGCAATGGTGTTGTCTACGGCAAGATTGTAGTCGGCACGACTTTTAAGCGTGCCCGCGTTTTCCATAATGTCTTGAAGGCGATTGAACGCCGACTCCGCCATTACGGGCGTGTGCGACCAAGCGTCGATTGCAAGATAGCTTTTGACTGCCGCGGCGGCGGATTGTTCGCTCGTCCCCGGGAACGATTTGACCAGCGATTTAGCTACCTTTTCAGGCGTGTTTTCGGTCATGTACTGATAGCCGCGAAGCACCGCGCGCAGGAACGCCTTTGCGGTTTTGTTGTTCTTTTTGAGCCACGATTTTTGCGCCGAAAACGCTGTGTACGGAACTTCGCCCGAATCCTTGCCGACGGACGCTACAATATAGCCCTTGCCGAGCGCGACAAATTCGGACGCGGTAGGCTCGAACATGGTGGTGTAGTCGACGGACTTGTCGGTGTCGAACGTGCCGACCATTGCGTCGAATGCGACCGATGTGTCAAACTTGGGCGTGTCTGTGTTTACGCCGTTTTGGTTGAGCACCCATTGTAATGTCATTGCGGGAACGCCGCCGGGGCGTCCTGCGAGAATATGTTTGCCCTCGAGATTTTTCCAGTCGAAGTCGGGTTCGGGATTGCGCCCTACAAGGAATGACCCGTCGCAGCGGGTGAGCTGTCCGAAGATTACGGGATAGTCGCGTTGCCCCTCTACGTGGCAGTAGATCGTCGCTTCGGGACCCATAAGTCCGATGTCGGCTGAGCCGGAAATTACGGCGGTCATAACCTTGTCGGCGCCGCCGCCGTTGCTCAGTTTGAGATTGATGTTCTCGTCGTCAAAGTAGCCGTTGTTTATTGCTATGTACAACGGGGCGTAAAAGATGGAGTGTGTTACCTCGCACAGCTTGACGGTGGTTTTGCCGTCGTCCTTACACCCGACAAGGGCGAGCGGGCAAACCATAAGCATGAGCGCGGTAAAGAGTGCTGTGAGTTTTTTCATAAGTCCTCCTAAGGCGTTTTATATTTCAGTCTATGCCGCTTTTGGTGAGGGAGTGATTGTACAACAGCGTTAAATTTATTTGCTATTTGGATTATATTGTGATAAAATACCGTATAAAGGAAAGTAGGAGCTATGAACAATGGATAAAACGTACAATCCGCAAGGCTTTGAGTCGCGCATATATAAGCGCTGGCTGGATAACGGTTGTTTTCAGCCGCGCGCAGGCAAGACAAAAAAGAAATTTTCAATAGCGTTGCCGCCGCCCAACATTACGGGTCAGCTGCATATGGGTCACGCAATGAATATGACGATACCGGATGCGATAGTGCGTTATAAGCGCATGAAAGGCTACGAAACGCTGTGGGTCCCCGGGTACGACCACGCCTCGATAGCCACCGAGGTCAAGGTTGTGGAAGCTATGCGCGAGGAGGGATTAAGTAAAGCCGAGGTAGGGCGCGACGGATTTTTGCAGCGCGCTTGGGCGTGGAAGGAAAAGTACGGCAATCGTATAGTCGAACAGCAAAAAACAATGGGTTTTAGTCTCGACTGGTCGAGAATGGCGTTCACTATGGACGAAAAGTGCAGTAAAGCCGTGCGCGAAGTGTTTGTATCACTGTACGAGCAGGGTTATATTTACCGCGGCGACAGAATAACCAACTGGTGCCCGGGGTGCAAAACTGCCATATCCGACGTTGAGGTTGACTATACAAGCGAGCCGTCGCATCTTTGGCATATAAAATATCCGTTCAAGGACGGAAGCGGTTATATAACGGTAGCCACCACCCGCCCCGAAACAATGCTGGGCGACACGGCGGTGGCGGTCAGCCCCAAGGACGAGCGCTATGCGGGAATGGAAGGTAAGTTGATTGTTTTGCCGCTTGTCGGGCGCGAGATCCCCATTGTTTACGACGATTACGTGGAAGCGGATTTCGGCACGGGCGCGGTCAAGATTACGCCCGCGCACGACCCCAACGACTTCGAGGTGGGTTTGCGCCATAATTTGGAAGTAATCCGCGTTATGAACGACGACGGCACTATGAACGAAAAAGCCGGCGCGTATCAAGGCATGACGCGCGAAAAGGCGAGGGAAGCCATTATCGCCGATTTGCAGGCGCAAGGCTATATGGAAAAGATAGAGGACTACACGCACAACGTAGGACATTGCAGTCGTTGCAAGCAAACTATCGAGCCTATGGTGTCCAAGCAGTGGTTTGTAAAGATGACCGAGCTTGCCGCGCCCGCTATCGAGGCAGTCAAGACGGGTAAAATCAAATTCATTCCCAAGCGGTTTGAAAAAACATATTTCAACTGGATGAACAATATCCGCGATTGGTGCATATCCCGTCAGCTGTGGTGGGGACACCGCATACCGGTATACTACTGCGACGGTTGCGGCAAGGAAATGGCAAGCAAGACGGACATTACCGTTTGCCCGCACTGTGGCGGAAAGCTCAGGCAGGATGAGGACGTGCTGGACACGTGGTTCAGCTCGGCGCTGTGGCCGTTCTCCACGCTCGGCTGGCCGGACGATACCGACGACTTGAAAAAGTATTATCCCACCGACTTGATGGTTACGGCGTACGACATTATAACGTTCTGGGTGTCGCGCATGATATTTGCCGGACTTAAATTTACCGGCGAGGTGCCGTTTAAGGAAGTATATATCCACGGACTTGTGCGCGACGAGATGGGGCGCAAAATGAGTAAGTCGCTGGGTAACGGCGTCGATCCCATGGAAGTAGTGCAAACGGTGGGCGCGGACGCATTGCGTTATTCGCTGGTTAACGGTATAGCTCGCGGCGGCGACGTGTGTTACTCGAGTGCGTCGCTCAACAGCTACCGCAACTTTATGAACAAGCTGTTCAATGCGGCTAAGTTCGTTATCAACGCTTGTCAAAACGGCTACGCCAAAAATCCCAAAGCCGTGACAGCGGCGGACGGCTGGCTGTTCGGCAAGCTTAACGAGCTTATCGCCGAAGTCAACAGCGCTATGAAAAAGTACGACGTCGGTCACGCTGCGGAAGCACTGTACAACTTTATTTGGGACGAGTTCTGCGACTGGTATATCGAGTTTGCCAAGGTGCAGTTAAAGGGCGAAAACGCGCTTAACACTGCTGGCGTGCTGCGTTACGCTATCGAAGTGCTGTTAAAGCTTGTCCACCCGATTATACCGTTTATCACAACGGAAATTTACGACAGTCTGCCCGACGCGCAAGGGGAGCTTATGCTTAGCGAATTCCCCAAAAAGAAGCGCGGCGACTATGCCGCCGATATCAAACTTACCGAGCGGCTCAAAGACTGCGTACGCGCCGTGCGCAACCTTAAACAAACAAACCAAGCGGTTGCAAAAACGCCAGACGTGTTGTGCGAGGGCGACGAGGCGCTTTGCAAGTTGCTTATCGCATATTTGCCTACGCTTGCAAAGACGGCGGAGATTAAACACGGCAGCCAAGAAAACTGCGCGCTTATCGCGCTGGATGGCATAAAGATTTTCGTGCCGCTTTCGGACACCGAAAAGGAGCGCGAACGGCTGGAAAAAGAATTGGAAAAATGCAAGTCCGAGCTTAAATTGGCGCAGTCCAAGCTTAATAACGCTGGCTTCTGCCAAAAGGCGCCGCAAAAGCTTATCGACGCCGAGCGTGAAAAAGTGGAAAATTACACTGCGCGGATAAAAGTTTTGACCGAAAAATTGGGATAAAATCAGTTTAGGTATTTACTTTTTGATAATAATGTGTTAAAATATACGTACGTGTGCTCAACTCCCAGTAGACACACCCCAAGCGGGCTCTTTTGCGCTCTATCGGCGTTAAACTCGCTCGACGTAGTGCATAGACTACGACTTCGCTCGTTTGCCTTGATATAGCTATAAAATAACCTCGCTTGGGGTGCAAGCGTTTTTACGAGCAAAATCACGAGGATAGACGACCGAAACGGAGTGCAGGCGTACCCGACTGCGGTACGTCAAACGACGCTTCGGGCGTATATACCGAGATTTTGCCGTAAAAATGTATCTATTGGGGTTGAACACACGTATAGCACTCAAAATATCCGCACGGAGAGGGAATTGAAACAGTCCGACGAAGAGCTTCTTAATAAACTTATTGTGTTGTTCGTGTTCGACAAAATGGACATTGCGCTCGACTACAATACCATCATCAGCATTTGCTACGCGCAAAACGGCTGGATGATGCCTTTGTATTGCATGGACGCGATTGACAAGCTGACCAAATCGAACTTTTTGCACAAGGCCGAACGCGGCAAGGAAAAGCTGTATTCGTTGACTCCCGACGGCAGGGCGTGTCTTGCCGATTTTTACTCGCGCATACCCGAGTCTTTGCGGCAGGAAATAAGCGACTACGTAAAAGAAAATCGCATGTCGTATAAGCGCCGCCAAGAATACAAGCATACATACTATAAGAATAAGGACGGCACATACACTGTTTGGCTACGCGTAGTGGAGCCGTCCGCAACGCTGTTGGAGCTTAAATTTGTGGTTGCAAACAACCGCACAGCAAAGTATATTCACGAGAATTGGGAAAAGAACGCCGCCAGCATATATCTTATGCTGCACGACCGCTTGACAGAGTAGCACAATAATATAAAGGAGCGTAAAGCTTATGTATTCTTACAAAACTCACGGCACTTGTTCGCAGGAAATACTTTTTGACGTAAAGGACAACAAAATAACCGAGCTTAAATTCATTCGCGGCTGTGCGGGCAACACGCAGGGTGTAGCTAAGCTTGCAATCGGCATGGATATAGACGAGGTTATCGCAAGGTTAAAAGGCGTTCAGTGTCGCAACGGCACGTCTTGTCCCGATCAGCTTGCCCAAGCATTAATCGAATACAAGAATAATCATTCTTAATTCCGCATTCCGAATTCATAATTCCGAATTTACATTATGTCTACAAGACGGTTGGTATATATAGCAATATTTACCGCGCTTATAACGGTTGGCGGGCTTATATCCGTGCCTATACCGTTTACTCAAGTGCAGCTTTCCTTTCAAACGGTGTTCGTCATTGCCGCGGGACTTGTGCTGGGCGGCAGGGACGGCGCGCTTGCCGTGCTCGTATATATTGCAATGGGACTTTTCGGCCTGCCTGTGTTTACGGCGGGCGGGGGACCGCAGTACGTATTTATGCCGTCGTTCGGGTATTTGATAGGCTTCCCGATAGGCGCGTTTGTAAGCGGTACGCTGTGCAAAAGAATTAAATCAACTCGTCGCGGCAAGGTGTTTTTGTGCGCGCTCGTAGGCTGCATACCAATTTACGTAGTAGGCGTAACCTATCAAGTACTGATACTGTATTATTACCTAAACAACGCATGGGCGGCGGTTATTGCCGGCGTTCCGGCAGTAGGGGTGTTGCTCGTTAAGGATGCGGTTATGTGTGGGCTTTGCTCCATTCTTTACCCGTCGCTAATGCGCGCAATGCGCTATAAAAAGTCGTCGTGTTCTCGCAAGTAATACGGCGGCTTTTTGATTAATGGTTAAATTATCCAAAAAGGCGGGGTATTTTTATGCAAAATTATATTGAAATCGCTTGCACAATGGTGTATAATAATTAAAACAACAAATCAATAAGGAGAAAATTATGGCAAGTTTGTCTTTAAGACATATCTACAAGGTGTACAGCGGCGGCGTTCGTGCCGTTAGCGACTTCAACCTCGAAATCGACGACAAGGAGTTTGTCGTGTTCGTCGGTCCGTCCGGTTGCGGTAAGTCCACTACTTTGCGTATGATAGCGGGTTTGGAGGACATTTCGTCCGGCGAGCTCTATATAGACGACCGTTTGGTAAACGACGTAGAGCCTAAGGACCGCGATATAGCGATGGTTTTCCAAAACTACGCGCTTTATCCGCACATGACCGTTTACGACAACATGGCGTTCGGTTTGCGCCTTCGTCACGTTCCCGCCAAGGTTATTGACGAAAAGGTTCAGGAAGCTGCGAGCATACTCGGCATTCAGCACCTTTTGAGCCGCCGTCCCAAGGCGTTGTCGGGCGGTCAGCGTCAGCGTGTTGCGCTCGGTCGCGCTATAGTCCGCGAGCCTAAGGTATTCCTTTTGGACGAGCCGCTTTCCAACCTTGACGCAAAGCTGCGCGTACAAATGCGTACCGAGATCACCAAGATTCACCACAGACTTGCCACCACGTTTATTTACGTTACGCACGACCAGACCGAGGCTATGACGATGGGTACGCGTATCGTCGTTATGAAGGACGGTATCGTTCAGCAGGTGGATACCCCCACGACGCTTTACGACAATCCCGCTAACCTCTTTGTCGCGTGCTTCCTCGGCTCGCCGCAAATGAACATCTTCAAGGCGAAGCTGGTTGAGGAAAACGGCAATCTTTACGCGCTTATCGGCGAGACCAACAAGGTAATGATACCCAAGTCCCGCGCACAGCGCATTTTGGATAAATCCATTGTCGGCAGCGACGTGCTTTTGGGTATTCGTCCCGAGGACGTCCGCTACGAGCAGGCGCTTATCGACGCACATCCCGAATCGGTTATCGAATCCACCGTCGACGTTATCGAAAACCTCGGCAACGAGACCATTCTTTACCTCAACGTAGAGGGCAAGGAAGATTACACTATTGCGCGTGTCAACGCACGTTATTCGTTCGAGCAGGGCGAAACGCTCAAAATGTACCTTGCCACCGAGCATGCGCACTTGTTTGACGCCACCACCGAGCTGACGCTCATGGGCGTACCCGATTACAACCTCATTCCCGCGCAGGCCGTTGCGATGGAAAACACCCTTGCCGTTATGTTCGGCGACGTTTGTGTAAAGCTTCCCGAGGGCTTGCTTGGTCGCATTACCGACAAATCGATTATCAACAACAAAGTTACGCTCGGCATTCCTCCCACCGCGCTCAAAGAGGAAGGTGCGGAAGGCGACGTTTGCATCGAGGGCGTTGCGGAATTCTTCGACAACTATCCGCGCTTCAAGGCCGTGTATTTGTCCGTGCCCGGACTTGCCAACAACGTTATCGTGGCGCGTCCGCTTGATTACGAGTTTGTCGGAGGACAATCGCTCAAAGTCTATCTCGATCCCAGCCAAATCCAGCTGTTCAACATGGACGGCGAGCGCATAATTGCCGACCGCGTTGTAACCGGCAATACGACTACCGGTACGATAACCAACGTCAACGGCGTTTACAATTACAAATTTGTCGGCGCCAACGGCAGCAAGAACAAGCTTACTTTTGAAATCAAGCCCAAGAAAGAGGAACAAGCCGAAGGCGAGGATGCTCCGGTCGAGGAAGAACCGCCTATCCAAATTGCTACCGCGGAAACGGATACTCCTATGTATATTTTGCCGCGCGGCATGGCTATCGACAAGGAATCGCTTGCCAAAAATCCCAAGATGGTACTTCACGGCGTTATCAAAAACCTCGACGAGTACCACAAGGACGCCATTGTTACGGCGGAGGTTGCGGGCTTTGACGAGGATATGACCGTTATTATCCGCAATTTCTCCGGCTACAATACCGGCGACAAGATTAAACTTGCTGTTCTGCCTCAGGCGGTACAGCTCGGCAAGTACGAAACGTTTGCCGAAGCCGTTAAAAAGCAGGAAGCGCAAGAGGAAGGCGAGGTTCGCTATAAAGAGCTTACCCAAGCCCGCGAAAAGGAAAAGGCTATCGAAAAGGCTTCTGCCGCCGCTGCCGACGAAACAGTTGCCGTTGCCGAAAAGAAGCCTGCTGCTGCCAAAAAGCCCGCGGCCCCCAAAAAGACCACCGCTGTCAAGCGCCCCAC
>JAIEBI010000027.1 GCA_029070965.1 Clostridiales bacterium | reverse complement strand
CCTCTCGCACAACCCGCCGCCCAGCCTCTGGCAAAGCCCACGGCACCCACCCCCGCGGCAAAACCCGCAACGGTAAAACCGACAGACAAGCCCGCAACGGCAAAGCCTATCACGACAACCACCACCTCCCCCAAAAAATCGGTATTTTCCAAACTGTTCAAAAAGTAAACAAAAAAGCGGCATAAGCCGCTTTTTTTAATTCGGAATTATGAATTCGGAATTCGGAATTGTGGCGGCTACGCCGCATTAAGGTTGAGACTCTTTTCTTAATTCTTAATTAAAAATCCGCCAATCGGCGGATTTTTGTTTGTTATTTTTGTTGTGCTTTGAGGAGCTCGCGGATTTCGGCGAGGATCTGTTCTGCCGTTTCGGGCTTGTTGGCTTCCGCTTCCGCCTTTGCTTTGGCTTCGGCCTCGGCTTGCTGGGCGGCTACGTATTCTATCATTTGCTTCTTGTTCATGCCCTTGGCTTTAAGCTCGGCTTTGAGCTGCTTGTCGATATTTGCGCCTTTGAGCTTTTCGGCATTGGTGCGGACCGTGTTGATGACCTTGATTATAAGGAACAGCACAAGAGCGGTGATGAAGAAGCTGATTATAGCCATAATCAGGTCGCCCCAGTTTATATACACGGAGTTGGCTAAGTCAAGCACTTTGTTGCCGTCCGCGTCCAGCATAAACGCCGGTTTGAGCATGGTGATAAGTCCGGTAAAGCCTTTGCCCATAGGAATGGCGTCGATAAGCGGCTTGAACACGCCGTTGACCAGCGCCGTCACGATAGCGGTGAACGCCGCGCCGATAATCATACCTACGGCAAGGTCGACAACGTTGCCGCGGGTTATGAATTCCTTGAATTCCTTGAAAAACTTTTTCATAACGTACCTCTTTTATTTTTACCTTACAATTATTTTTACCATAAGGTGAATTACTTTTTGCTTAGCTTTTCCAGCTCGTTGTTGAGCATGCGCAAATTTTCGCGCTCCAAATCGATAAGACCGGAGAACGTCTTGAAATACTCCACGTCCTCGGGTGCGGGCGTTTCGTGATTGACAAGCGCAACGATAAACTCCGACATCGACCGCAAACGTTTTTGTTCCAGCATGTCGAGCTCGGCTTCGCTTTCGCGTATTTTCTTTTCCAGTTCGCTTTTTTTGGACATACTACATTCCTATTACAGTGCAATTATAACACTAAAATGCGAAAAAAGCAAGCTTTTTTCATGGCTGTCGCCGATTACGTTTTCCTACGGCAAACGTGCATTTGTGTTGAAATACGATGCAAATTTGCCCTTGCAAGCAAGCAAATTTGCTTGTATTATACCATAACGGTTTGCAAATGTAAACAAATTTAATCCAAGTTTTTTATGCAGTCGACAGTGACGGCATAGTCCTCTTTTACCCTGTCCAAATACGGCTCGAACTCCGCGCTGTACTCCGTTTTGCCGCGAAGCATCTCAGTCATAGCGCTTGCGGATTCTTGCAGCATTATAAGCGACAAATTGGAGCATACGCCCTTTAACGTATGCGCGGCGCGGAACGCCTCCTCTATGTTGTGCGCGGCAATGTTCTCGCAAAGGTTGTTAAAGCTGGCGTCCTCCGCTACCTTTAACAAAAACCTCTTTACGCGCTCGTCGGTGCGCAGTCTGCTCATAACGTCGGCATAGTCGCCGCCCATTTTTGCATAGCATTCTTCTACTGTCATAATTCCCTCCAAAGAATAATCGATAATTCTTAATTATTCAGCAGTCCGCCGCCGTTACCGGTCAGCTCGCTGAAAAACTTGTACGAGTTTTTGCCACCGTACTTGACTGCGTATGCCGCTTGGTCTGCCATATGCAACAGCTTATCGTAATCACCGTCGCATTGGTCGGACAACGCAATGCCCATGCTCACGCTGACGGGGAAGCCTTTCAGATCTTTTGTAAGGCATCTGAAAATACGGTCTATCTGGTGTCTGTCCTTGTATTGCATGAATATGACAAACTCGTCGCCGCCGAAGCGTGCGCAAATATCGGTGGAACGGGTGTTGTTAAGCATACGGTCTGCTACCGTCTTGATAAGCTCGTTGCCGAACAAGTGACCATGCTTGTCGTTGGCTTTTTTCAGGTTGTCCAAGTCGAAGAACACGAGCGCATACTGCTTGTCGCCCTGCGTGGCGAGCCTTTTGCTGATTTTTGTCTTGGCGGCACGTGCATTTAACAGGTTGGTTATTTGGTCCTTGTCCGCAAGCACTTCGAGCTGCTGAATTTCCTCCGCTTCCTCAGATATGTCTATGCACTTGCCGAGCGCGCCCTCAAACTCCGCATGTTCGCCGTCGTTGTTCCACAACGCACGCACAACGACCTTGTGCCACTTTTGCTCGCCGTGAATATTGAGCAGGTACTTGCCCTCTACCATAGGCGATTCGGGCGTTGAATTTTTGACGCGCGTGAGCAGCTGGTCGAAGTCTTTTTTGTTGAACACGCGCGAGCCGAATTCGCTTTCGGCGGGTTTGAGTATTTTTTCGGGCAGTTCCAAGTATTCGGAGCTGTAATCGGTGAGCAATATCATTTCGGGCGAGCTTACGTATTCGAACATGACCTCGCGGGAAAGACTTGCAAAGAAGCTGAATTTCATGCGCTCATGCTCGAGCAATCGAACCGTGCGGTTGGACACGTCGCTGCCCGACGCTTTGAGTATATCCTCCACGTTGTCACGCACTCCGCGCTCCAAATTTTGCATGGGCGAATCGACGTGCAATTCCCTTTTGAGGTCGTCCTTAATCTCGTCCAAGCATTGAAGTATCAACGGGTTAAACGTGCCGCACTCGCCGTTTTGTATCATCTCCACAGCCTTTTCGTGCGTAAAGCTAGGCTTGTACACGCGTTTGCTGGTGAGCGCGTCGTACACGTCGGCAAGCGCAACCACCTGCGCGCCGATGGGAATCTCGTCCCCTTTAAGTCCGTCGGGATAACCCCTGCCGTCCCAGCGCTCGTGGTGCCAGCGGCAAATCTGTTCGCCTATGCGAATGAGCATTTCGTTATTGCGGTACGGAATGTCGGCAAGCATTTTTGCGCCCTCGGCGGCATGGCGCTTCATTATCTCGAATTCCTCTTGCGTAAGCCGCCCGGGCTTGTTGAGGATTTCCTCCGGCACCGACATTTTGCCTATGTCGTGCAGCGCCGACGCGTTGACTATAACCTTGATTTCCGCTTGCGACAGCTTGTATTTGTCGGTAATGAGCATTAGGTGTTTGAGTATCATTTCCGTAAACGTGCTGACGTGCAAAATGTGCAAGCCGCTTTCGCCGTTACGGAACTCGACTATGTGCGAAAGGATTTCCACCATCAAGCGGCTGTCGCGTTCGCGGGCGTAAACCTGCTCGGACAGCATATCCGCCATTTCCTTTTGTTTGAGCGCGAGCATAAAGTTGCTCATAACGCGGTGCTTGACGGTACGCTCGTCGAACGGACGGCTTATATAATCGACGGCGCCGAAGTCGTAAGCCCTGTCTATGTACGACGAACCCGTTTCCGCCGATATCATAATTACGGGTATGGTGTTTATCCACCCCTTCTTATTCATCATGGCAAGCACTTCGAAGCCGTCCATTTTAGGCATTACTATGTCGAGCAGCATAAGCGATATTTCCAGCTCGCGTTCCTGCAAAATCATTACGGCTTCCGTGCCGTCTTCCGCCTCGATGATATTGAAGTCGTCAAACAGCATATCGGAGAGCAGCGACCTGTTAAGCTCGGAGTCGTCTACGATAAGTATCGTCTTTTTGGACTTGGTTGATTTGTTGCTCATAGTTTACTCATCCTTTTTTAGAACATATTTTGCCACAAGCTGTTTAAGCTTGGTCATGTCGATGGGTTTGGCAAGGTGTGCGTTCATGCCCGATTCCAGCGCCGCTTTTACGTCGTCGTCGAACGCGTTTGCCGTCATTGCGATAATGGGTATTGTCTTTGCCCTGTCGTGCGCGCAAGCTCTGATAGCGCGCGCCGAAGCGTAACCGTCCATTATCGGCATTTGAATATCCATAAATATCACGTCGTACTTGTCGGGCGACGACGCCTCGAACATTTGGAGCGCTTCCTTGCCGTTGGTCGCAATATCGCAGTTTACGCCCTCTATCTCCAACAGCTCGGTCAGGATTTCCACGTTTATCTCGTTGTCCTCGGCGGCAAGCACCTTTAATCCGTCTATGGAAATTTCGTCTTGCACGGGCGCGATTTCGGCGTCCGCGCCGCTCGCGTTTATTTGCATTACCGCGCGGCGGAAATTGGACACAAAGAAGGGTTTGGCAAGGAATAAATCTATGCCCGCGTCCTTCGCTTCCTCCTCTATGTCCTCGAAGCTGAACGACGTAAGCACCATTATGGGCAGCTCGCGCCCCACCTTTTTGCGTATGCGCCGCGCCGTTTCCACGCCGTCCATTTGCGGCATTTTCCAGTCGATTATGACAATGTTGTATTCCTTTCCGTTTGCAACCGACTGCTCCACCGCCTTAACGGCGTCCTTGCCGTTAAGCCTGTAATCGATTTCGACGCCGGTGTCCGCCATAAGCTCTTTTATGTCCATGCACACGTCTTCCTCGTCGTCCACGACAAGCACGCGCGTGACGTTGTGGTGAAGCCAAAAATCCACGTCCTCCTGCTCGACCTCGCCAACGGCAAGCTCCAGCTCGACGGTGAACTTGCTGCCCTTGCCCTGTGTGCTTTCCACCGAAATAACGCCGCCCATAAGATCGACGATATTCTTGGTTATAGCCATACCGAGGCCTGTGCCCTGAATACCTTTGGTGACGGCGGTCGTTTCGCGGCTGAACGGCTCGAATATCGTTTTGATATACTCCTCGCTCATGCCGATACCGGTGTCCTCGACGGTAAATTTGAGATGGGCGTGATTGTGCACCTGCTGCTTTAACGTTTCCACGCGCAGGCTTATGCTGCCACCCTCCGGCGTGTACTTGACCGCGTTGGAAAGAATGTTGAGCATTATTTGATTGAGCCGCATTTTGTCGCCCAGCACGAACTCAGGCAGCGTGCCTTTGGTGTGGACGTCAAAGTTTTGCTTTTTGGCGTTAGTTTGCGAAACTATCATCGAATACAGCTCTTCCACAAACTCGGGCAGGCAGAACTGTTCTATATACAGCGAGGTCTTGCCGCTCTCTATCTTGCTCATATCCAAAATGTCGTTGATAAGGCTGAGAAGATGTTGACCGGAATACGTAATCTTATGCGTGTATTCGCGCACGCGTTCCTCGTTGTCGGCGTCCTTGGCAAGCAAAGTAGCATAGCCGATTATCGCGTTCATAGGCGTGCGTATGTCGTGCGACATGTTGGAAAGGAAATTGCTCTTTGCCTCGTTGGCGTTTTTGGCAAGCTCCAACGCCTCCTCCAACTGCTCGCGCATTTTTTTGTCCTCGGTGCGGTCGGAAAACACAAGTATGCACCGCTCGGCTTCCGCCGTTTTGGAATGGTACAGCGTCATGCGGAACCAGTACGTAGCGCCCGTGGCGGCGTTTTTCATTTGAATATCTTTTTCCCACGTGTTGCCGTTGCCCAACGCTTTAAGTGCTTCGGTAGTGAACGGCTTGCACTCGTCTACCGTGCATTGTAGCATTGAGCGAACGTCGCCTTGCACCGACCCGATATCCAGCCCCAGCACCTTTTCGATATTGGCGCTGACGTATTCCGCCTTGAATGTATCCGGCGAAAACATTACGAATATGTCGTTAGTATTGAACGACAAGACGTTCAAAAGCCGCTCGCGCGATTCCGTAACAAGCCGCGACTCATGTATACGACGGCGGTTGTTAAGTATTATTACAACAGCCAGCATTACCGCGACAAATACGAATATTGATATCATGACTATTAGCGTGACCGTGCGGAACCACGACATACTGCTGTTTACCATGTCGCTGGGCGCAATGCCCAAAATCATCCAGTCGCCGAACTCGACGGGCATGTATGTAAGGTAGTATTCCACACCGTCGCGCGTCATAAGGCAGGCGCCCGAACGCTGCGCCTTCCAGTCCTTTTCCACCTGCGCCGCGGTGGCGTACGTCAGCTCACACTCGTCGGACTTTAAAAAGTCGAGGTAGTTGCCCATTATGCTGCTTTTGCCGCCAGAACGCGCAAGTATTTGTCCGTCGGGTAGCGTAACGTAGCATATGCCGTCCTTATCGAACGTATTGACGGACAACAGCCCTTTGACGTCGCCCGTTTCAAAGCCGATACCTATGGCGCTGTAACGGAACCCGTCGAAAGTATTGGGCGTAGTTGTGACGGCGAACATGAAAAACTCGGGCACGCACTCGTCGCTGCCGTCGTCGTAAAATCCGACTACGCCGCACGTATCGCTTTCCAGCAAGCCCGTTACACTGCGGCGAACACGCATTCCTACAATGTCGCCGCTTACCGCTTCGTTATTATCGTTAAGCGTTATGGGTTTTACCTGTACCGTGTATTTGTAGTCGTCCTTGTTCTCGTCAAGATCTTCGTCGCCGATAAAGTAGCAGGTGGAAAAATCGAACTCGGATATTTGCATCGCGGTAAAATGCATAAACTCCGCGCGGCGCGCTTCGCTTTTTTGCTCGTCGTCGCCGTTTATTTCGTTGACCGAATCGTTTATGTATTCGCCCCAGCTTTTTAGCAGCTTGCGGTTGAGCTCTATCTTTTGGCTCAACCCAGCCCTAACCTGCGTATAAATTTCCGAAAGGTGTCCTACGCTCTCGTTGTATATATGACGGGACGCGAAAACGGAATACAGCACCGAGGTCAGTATAACGGCGATGACTATTAACGCTATCAATATTCCGTCGCGTATTTTTCTGTTGAATTTAATCATCCTGTCTCCACAACTATGATATTAGCCACAAACGGCGATAATTCACCGTTTAAACTACACCATAGTAACATTGTAACATAGTTTGTCGGTTTAAGCAATAATAACAAAGAAAAAACGCGAAACTTTTTTACGCAAAAAATCGGCCGCGCATAAAGCGCGACCGATTTTATACAGCTATTCGTCATGTTTTTCGGGTGGCGGGATATTTTCGTCACCGTCGTTCTTAGCCTTTGCGGGCGATACGATGCCCAGCATGATAAGCACCGAGCAAACGCTGTTTATCACAGTGCTTGCCACCTCGTCGCCTATTTCCACGCCGAACGCGCCGAGAATCAGAAACACCGCGCCGATAAGCCCCACCCAAAATGAAGTGCTCTTTATCCGTTCTATCATTTTACCTCTCTCCCGTACTTGTCGTACAGTCTGTTATAGTAATAGTTGGAAAGATGCTGACGGTACATGGAATGGTTGCGTATTTCCAAAAACGCTTGCTGCGGATCGAGCGAGCCCAAAAACGCGTCCATCCGCTCGTACACCGCTTTGTAAATATCGTCACGGCGCTGAGAAGAAGCACCTCCGAGGCTGTTTTCCTGCTTTTCCTGACTGAGTGCGGCGGAATACAAATCGCTTTGCGTTTTTAGTCTGTCGTTGTCAAGCTCCGCTTGCTTGCGCTTGATTTCGTTGTTGTATTCTATTACCTCTTGCATCTTTTGCTCGCGCTCCGTTTTGAGCTCGGTAAGCCGTTTGTTGAGCTTGGCAGCATACGTAAGATTAAAGTCGTTGAGCGCCGTTTGCAGTTTTTTGTTAACCGCCGCTATATCCGATTCCAGCTTGGATATGTTGGCAGCGTACTCCCGCGCAATCGATGCCGTTTGACTTAAATACTCGCGTTCCAATGCGCCGCGCTCTACCGTCGCTATGGACGAGCGAGCCAGCCCGCGCTTAACGACGTCGTTGTCTATTGCTCGCGCCGCCGCCTCGTACCTGCTTTCAAGCTCCGCTTCCGCAGCGGTTTTGGCGCCCGCGTATGCGTCGCGCTTTTGGTTGAGCTCGGCCGTTTCCGCCTCGCTGTTTTGCCTAATGCTTTTTTCGCCCTCGGTGCGGTATTGGGCAAGCTCGCTTTCCGCCGACTTTTTAAGCGCGGCGTCGTCGGGCGCGTCGTAGCTTTTTTCCTGCAAAGTCACCTTGGGCAATGTCGGCTTGACGGCGGCGGAGGAATTGGTTTCCAGCCGTTCAATCTCCTCCGCAAGCTCGTCGCGCGACTGGTTTATTTTAATGTTATTTGCCATACTCTTCATACCTCGATTTAAGTAGATTGTATCGATACAGCGCATACGCGCGCATAACGCCGCGGCAAGTATCGGTATTGCCGTATTGCGTAAGCGGCGACAGCGGCGGGCTTACGCGACCTGCGTTCCGCATATTTCGCCTCCGCACTGCTTTTGCGCACCGCTTATCGTATCGCGCTTTTTTCGCTCGCCGCCCGAACGCAGTATCTTTACGTCTGTTTTTATTTCGCACACGTCGGCCTTGATTTGCTCGGCGTCGGATTTTATGTCCTCAACTGCGCCCAGTCTGTCGCTCAGCGCGCCTATAATTTTTTCGTAATTATCCTCGCGGCTGCGGCTGTCGCGCAGCTCGTATACGAGCAGTCCGCAAAACAGCACCGCAAAAATGCCGTTGGCAACTACGAGCGATATGATTTCGTCCATTGTTTTCCCCCTTATGAATTTAATGCGTCGATTATAATGTTGTCTCGCTTGTGACTAAACCTAATATCACTGCAGACCCTATCGAACCGCCCGCAACAAGCAACTCGGCTTTTGCCCGCGGCAGATTGACTAACGCCGGCGAAAATGACGTTGTGAGCACCTTGTTATTAAACACGACTTTACGCTGTTCGGCATCGTCGAAGGTAACTATCGCACACATATTCCCAATAGATTCCACTGTGCCGAACGTAAGCCCTTTGGACGATTTTTTGCCGTGAATAATAGTGGCTTTTACGCACGGCATAAGGTTTGCAGTCAAATAGCTTATCGAGCTTTTGTTTTGGCTGGTTTTAGCTTGAAGGTCGGATATTTCCGTCCCCGTCTTTTCCGTTTGCTCGCGCAGCCTGTTGCTGAGCGCACGTATTGCCGCGGCGTTATCCTCGGTCGCAGTGAGCGCCGTTTCTATTTTATCCATATATCCCCCCTAATAGGTGTTGTACTTGACGCAAAGCGGCGTTACGTTCAGCTTTTCGCTGCTTGTCGACAGCGAAAATGCAAACTTACGCCCGCTCACGTTAAGCTTTACGCCGTCAAGGGCGGCGCTTTGCACGTTCAAGCTGTGCCACACGCCGTCGACGCAAACGCCCAAAACGATATCGTCGGCGCTGCCTGCCGTATTGTCAAACAGTATATCGGTTACGTACTTTATCTTATCGGGCGCATGCATATCCGTTACGCCGCTTTCCCAGTACGACGGCAGCGCCTCCCCGAACCTCGCCGCACCGCGCTCGATTACGCCGCCCTTTCCGCCCTCGCAGCACATAAGGTAGTCCTCGCCGTTGTACGAGCAAGCGTTCATAAACGTTACGTTCAGCCCGCGCGATATCGAGTATTCACCGCTTTGCGGATCGTAAACTATAAGCGCGTTGGTCTTGTACGTTTCGGACGATTCACAGCCCACCGCCAAGCCGTCGGCAAAGTCCATTTTGCACCCAAGATAGTATTTTCCGTCGTAAAACGCGCACGCGCAGTCGTCGTCCGGTCGTATGGACGGCGTTATGTCGGTAAGCGTCCGCACGCAGTTGTAGCCGTCAAACTTGTACAGCCCGTCCGACGCGAGAAACATTATGCAGTTGCCGCACGTCGTTATACTCGACGGGAATATTCGCCCCGTCGTGACGAACATGTTGACAACCGAAAACTCGCTTTGGTCGCCGTATGCCGTTACGCGGCTTATGCCATGGTCGCGGAATATGTACAGGTAGCTGCCAAACGACACCACCTTGTTAAGATACCCGCGCTCGTCCAAAAGCTCTATAAACCCGCCGCCGTCCTCGCTTATCTCCCACTGCGTGGGGTCGAGGTTTTTGGAAAAATACACCTTGGTCTTTTCGTCGCGGCTGGTAACAAACAACCGCTCGTAATGTATTGCCATAGACGATATAGCCGGACTGTTGCTGAATTCGGTCAGGTATTTGCCGTCCCAAGTAATCAGCTTGCGCCCCTCGCACGACAAAAGCAAAACGTCCTTGGACCCTACGCGGTAGTTGATTATGTCGAGCGGCTGGAACGGCAAACCCGAAACGTAAATTTCCTTGTGCTTAAATGCGTCGAACCACGCAATCAATCCGTTACTGTACTGGTAAATATACTGGTCGGCGTACACGCCGTGCTGTTCCGAGTACAGCCTGTATATCCAATACCGCTGAGCGTATATGGGCACGCAGTCATGCGTTTTTACGCCGTAGCCCTTGCGCAACACCCCCGACGAAAAATCGATGTTGTAAAAGCTTTTTGCCGCTCCGAACGGAAGCAGGCTGCGGTCGGTTTTAAAGTCGGCGGAGGCATACCTATTCATTTGTTTTTTGTACCGCTTTATGCGCGGCAGTTTAAGTCCCATACGTCCTCCGTCCTATACGAATGCGCGCGGCGGCAATTTAGCCCGACGGCGTAATCTTATCGCCACCGCATACTGCTCGTATCTACTATCGAAAACATCCGCCTCGTCAAGTCGCCCGCACAAAATGCAGTAGTTGCGCGCAACAAGATTGGCAAGCATATCCATGCTTACGCAATTGGGCACGGCAATATCGTCGTAAGTTTCCCAGCCGCCCGCAATCTCGGTTTCGGACAACGGAAAATCGCGCGCTAATTCCGATATCGCGCTATTCACCGCGCTTTGCAGCTTTTGCACGTTGGGGTCCTGCGCGTCACGCTCGTCCGTTACCGCGTCCAAAAGCAGCTTGTCCTGCAACATTACCGCGGCGCTCATCGCTAATTGATATCCGTCCATATTATCCTCCTTTCGGCATTGGTAAAGTGATACGGCGGGCGGTCATTTGCACCGCCCGCCTTACACACTTAAATTGCCGACAACGCTTTGTTCACGGTCGCCCTAAGCCTATCCGCTTCCAAACGTGCGTTTTCGCGTTCCATGCGCTCGAATATTTCGCGCGCACGCTCGGCGCGCGTGTATTGCACTGTCCGCACGGTACGCTCGTCCAAGCGGTCGTACGGCAAAACCAAGCACAGCGTACGGGCGTCTTTTTTGTTATGCACCTCGAACTTTCCGGTCTTGTAGTTTAGGAACACGAAATACCCGTCGTCTATGCTTTTCAGCCTGCGGCACACCCCGAACAAGTCGTCGTCAATCACCCGTCCCGTCAACTGCGCGTAATGCCTTTGAGCACAGCCTGACCGTTGGGCTTTTGGCAAATAAGGTCGCAATACTTGACGAGGGTCGCCGTGTACGTGGGCTTGCCTTGGTTTTGGCGCAATATCTTGCCGTTTTCCGTTTCGAGGAAGCGCCAATCGCAAAGCTGGTGCAGCTTGAATGCCTTACTGTTGAGCAGGTACATGCTGCCCTCGGGCACAAACCTGTCGTACACAAACGGTATGCCGTTGTACGAAAGCGTTTTGAATCCGCCGTCAAGCTCCATGACGTCGATATTGCGCTTGTACGACGACATGTAGTCGATGTACGAATACTTGGCGTCCTGCGAGCACGCTATAAAGTCGACCGTCGATCCCGCCTCGTTTTCCAGCGCGTCGATAGCCTCCTGAATGACTATTTCGTCAATCGCGCCGCCCACGTTTTTGCTGTACGGATTGAGGAAGGGATGGGCGCTCTTTTGCACGCCGTAAATGGAATCGCCGTTAAATAACGCGCCTATGCCCGTTATCTCCTTGTCCTTGGAGCCCTGCACGTACATTTTGTCGCCGTCGGCAATCGTTATGCTGCCGTCCAAAGTGACCTTTTTGTTTGCGCGGTCTACGTACTTTATGCGCGCCGTGCCCTTTTTGCTGTCGGCGGAAGAATACACGTCAACCACCAAGCCCTCTATAAGATTGCGCACAGTGTCGCAAGTGGTTGTGGTGGTACTGCCTTCCGTCTTGACCGAGAAGGTGGCGAGTAAGCCGCTGCCGTCGCCGTACAGCATTCTGCCGAGGTTGAACTTGGACGCAGTGAGCAGTCCTTCAAGCTCGGCGTTGAGAAGATCGGTAAACGCGCCGCTGCCGTCCTTGGACGCGCGTATAGCTTTGTCCGAAATCTCGATTTGACCGTAAAGGTTTTTGAGCGTGGTGACAAACTGCAAGTAGTTGTTGCCGTACGCCGCGGGAAGATCTCCGTCCTCGTCGCCGGCGCCCACGCCGCCGTTTATGCCGAACCGAGCCGCAGTGCGTATCTCCTTGCCCCACACGTCGGCGGTGGTCTGTTCTATCTTGGACAGCAACGGATTAACCCTCGTATTGAGCAAATCGGTCATCGTGCCGAGGTAGACGGTCTTTAACGCGTTTTCCGCATTTTGTAATGTTACCATGAATTTTTCTCCTTATTCTTTTTTAGTTGCCCGCGAGCAACGCGTCCGCAAGGCGTTTGGCTTCTTGTAGTGTTGTCGGTCTTTTGGACGGCACTATCACCGCACAGCCTGCCGGCGCCGACGCGGGCTGCGGCCGTATAAGCCGCTGTTTGTAGCTTGCAATACACGCGCTCATAACCTCGGGAATTGTGCTGAGTAATTCCGCATAACTGCACGCATTTTGCAATATTTCGTTCAACACGTCGTCGGCGGTTATCGCGGACACTGTCGCTATTCCCTGCTCGCCCTTTTCGGTCTCGGGTACGGACCGAATATCCTCGGGCGGTTGCTCACGCTCGCCGATTGCCGTTTGGTCGATTTGCTCTTGCTCCGCTTGCGCGCGAAAGCCGTCCAGCTCCGTTTGTAACTGCTTAATCAGTTGACAGCGCTTGGTGAACTCGCTTTCCAGCGCGTTGTAAGCGGCGAGCAAATCCTCCGCCGTGTTGAACTTGCCTATTTTGGAAGCCGATTTTTCGGCTTGCTCCACATTGTTGTCTTGCATATATTTCTCCTTTAAATATCCGTCGGTTGTCCGTTAGTGTACGCCGCCGCTTGCGCGGCTTGGTGCTCGCGTATATGTGCTTTAAGTTTGTCCGCCTTTTTGCCGCCGTCGCATTCGGTGAGCAAATACTTGATATGAACGTCGGCGTGCAACTTGTGGTCGTCAAATTCGTTTATCTCGAACTTGCCGTTTTCGTTTTCCTTTTCGGCGCGCGATATGTGCGTGCCCGTCATGTCGAGCGTGCTGTCCCAGCCGCCGTAGCCGAGCGCGTCCAAAAACCTGTGCTTGGCCGACTCCGACATTTTGCCGTCCTCATCGAACAGCAAGCCCATTTTGTACAGCTCAAACATCATGTTTTGGCGCATGGCGGGCGTGGAAAGTAGCTCGTTGTCGGTTGCGAAAACGACGTCGTCGCTCGATATGTCGGACGCCGACCACTTGATTAGCTCGACCTCGCCGTTACTGCCTACAATGCGCGACAGCCGCGAATCGGCGCCGAATTGCTTGTACAGCCGCAGTATGTGCCGCGCAATGTCCCGCGCCGCAAGCCGCACGTATTCGGCGGACAGCGACAGCCGCGTGTCGTCCTGTTCGATAAGCAGCTGCAACGCCGTGCCGCTCATATTGTTAGGCAGCGCCTCGTTGGAGCGCATAACCTCGCTTACGCCGCTCACCTGTGTAAACTCGGATAGCAGCCGCAGCTCCTCGTTGTCGAAGCTTGTCGGCACCGAGCCTGCGTCCACCATTCGCGGCGGCGTGGCGCCGCGGCGGTACACCAAAATTTTCCCCGGGGATATTCCTTCCTGTTCGAGGTTATCTATATCCACCGAGCCGTCCTCCACCGCCATAACCCCCATTGCAAGGCGGTTGATAAATTCGTGCTTGCGGTTTTTGACGGCGTTATACGCGCGCTGGACGGGTATCGTCCGCTCTACGATGGACCCGCCGAAAAAGCAGCCCGCATTTACCAGCGACACCTGCTTGATTATGGGAATGCCGCGCTTGCCGTCAACTCCGTTTATATACGGAAGCGGACCGTAATGCAAAAGCACTCCGTTTGCGACAACCGCGTATTCCCCATCCGGCTTGTCCGCGCTCGGCACGGCGTAACGCTCTATTAGCACCGCACTGCGCTCGGCACTACGCACCGACAGCTTGTTGAGCGTGCTGTCCGCCACAAGCCCGCCGCCCACCGCCACAGCCGACATTGCTATAATATCGTTGTCCTCCGGCTCGACGGTTTTGCCATATATCCGTTTAATCTCGTCTACGGACACCGACCGCGCGCGGATTATCGAGCGGCAGTCGGACACGTTTTGCGCAAAAAGATTGTCGGGATAAATCTCGAACGGCGAAATAACGTCGGCTACAATATCGCCCTCGTACACGCCGTCGCCTATTTTCAGCCCGCCCTTTTCGTCCCAACCGACGTAGTAAAACGCCGTGCCGCAAATTTCCGACCACATAGTGCCCTCGGTGAGCAGCCCGTCCATATCCAGCTTGTCGCACGCGGCGTTAAGAATTTTGGTCGAGCTTTTGGCGGTCTTTATATCGTCGTCATCCGACGAAAAGGGCCGCACGGTAAGCGACGGGCGCACTGTGTTCAGCTTGGCTTGGCGGGTTTCCACCAGCGACGAAATATGATTGAACACCTCGCGCTCCTGCCAGTAATATTCGCGCTCTACGTCGGCAATGTCGCCGGTGGGCAGCGCCGTGCAGTACTGGTTGCCCATGTAAAAGTTGAGGTTTAGCCGCCACTGCGTTTCGTACGGCCTGCGCGCTTCCGCTCTGTCGCGGTAATCGCGCGTGACGTCCTCTATAATATCCTCTCGGAATTCACGTTTCATCTACCCTTCACCTTATCCTTTCTTTTGGCTGTCTCTATCGACTTAGGCACAATAACTGCGCCGATAGCCGTATGCAGCTCGTCAAGGCATTTGTCGCACGCGTATATGCGACTCCTGATGCCCACGCGGTCGAACTTGATCGCCTTTGTCGCGCGGTTTTTGCACGCGCCCAGCTCGCACCTAACGTGCGTGTTACATTCCGTTACTTCCATAATCCCTCCGTTTTTTGTGATATAGTAACGGCGAGCAAAAAACTTACTCGCCGTCTTTAACACCTAAGTTGTATAATTGATTGATTAAACGCTTGCGCTCGGCTTCCAGCTGCTCGTCGGTAAGGTCGGACACGTCTCCGCCGTCTATAATCATTTTTGCGGCGGTCATGTCGGGCGGCACGTCCTTGGTGGTGACCTTGCGCTTTACAAGCTCGAGCGAGCCGTCCACCACCGCGTATTCTTCCACCGTCTCCTTAGCCTCGTAGCCGCACGCACGCTTTACCACCGCGTCCAAAATCTCGTCGCGTGTTTTCATTTTTGCCCCCTTCCTCGACGCCTAATCAACCGCTCCTTGTCAAGCTGTATTTCCGTTTTTATTTCATCGCGGCGAGGCGGCGTTGGGCGACTCATCAGGTAATACCTGAGTTCGTCAAGGCAGTGGTCGTCGGTTTTGACGGGACGGTCGCCATTGCCCCAGCGGTAGCTTTTAAGCTCGCGGATTAGGTTGACGCAGTTATCGAATATGAATAGGCGCGGTTTACCGTCCGTCATAAGATACTGCTTGACGCGGTTTATACCGCTGAACAAATCCTTGTCCACCCGCGTGTCGGCAAGTATGCCGTTGTTGCAAAACAGTTCGGCAACCGACTTGTCGGCGTTTAGCGTGTGCTGTCCCGCCGCGCTGTCTATAAGCGCTTCAATCCTGCCCGCGTGGTCGGTGCGCCAACCGAGTTCTTTGCACTTTTGTTTGATAGCTCGCGCGTGATAATCTACCGATTTCCCCGCTTCAAAGTGCTCCGCCACCACGTACACGTTGCCGTCGTAATCCACAGCATACCAGTGGCATGACAACGGGTTATTCAACCCCGGGTCTATGGACAGCCTGTCCTGCCATTCGGCGGGAATGGGCGTTGCAGACGGTATAACGTGCACGCGCTCGTCAAACTCGGTGTACACCGCGCCCTTGGCGTCCACAAACCGCCCGTAACGCCTAACGTCGCGCTCGGCGTCCGTCATTGCGGCGGAAACGCGCTCCACCTCATTTTCGTCGAGATACGGGTTGTCCGCCCATTCCATAAAGATGTGCCACACCTCGGGATCGTTTTGGCTGTTCAGGTAAATGCGCTTGTACACAAAGGTCAAGCCGAGCAGCGGCGTCATTGTGCCGAACAGCAAGCCCTTTTTGTCGACCACGCGCATTGCGCACTCGTCATAAATGTCCTCGGGCGGCTCCTCGTCAAACCACACGTAATCGAGGGACGCGCCCGCAAACTTGTCCCGCCCCGCCTCGCACGTTTTGAATCCGATAGTGCTTACCGTGCCGAACACGTTCTTTACCGATATGTAGTCAATAATGCCGCCCGACGGGTTTTGGCTTTTGCCGCTTTCCATCACTATATCGACTATCCAGTCGGGATTGAGGTAGTGCAAAATCTTTTTTTGCGCCACCTCGCGCTGCACCCGCCGCGACAACGACACCACCCAACCGTCGGTGCGCTTGTTTTGCTTGTACGGATGAATGCCGCGCGCCAGCCACACCGTTTCCACCGCGCCGCACTCGGTCTTGCCCGTGCGGTTGCCGCCGAACACCCAGCGGTTGCGTTTAGTACAGCGGTGGAATTCCATTTGCTTTAAGTGTACTTTATCGGTATTGTACCGCAACAGCGCGTTATTGTCGTACCGCCGCTTTTGCTCGCGCTCGATACGCAAAATGCTTTCTATGATATTACGCAATCTTATTCTCCCAAAACCCTTTCGTTTACGACAAAACAACCCAATCATCTACATGCGGCGCGTTATATAATACAAGGACTTATGATACTGCCCTCGGTAATTGCGGCGCTGACCTTCTTTTTTATGCCGTCGCAAACAATGCTGTACGATTCGGCCATGCAGGAGGTTGTCAACCTGCCCGCAGGCTATTTTGTGCTGCAAAGCGACAGCGAGGCGCCCGACGGCTATATAAAAGTGACTTACGCAGACCTCGACGGGTACGTAAAAGCGGACGACGTGCAGGCGGTGGACTACACCCCCGTCACCAAGTACGAGCTGACCGCAACGTTTACGTGCGACAACGACGGACAGCCTGTACGCTTACGCGCCGCGCCCAAAAAATCGGCGGAGGTGCTAGACTTACTGGGCAGCTCGGCAAAAGGCAGGCTGTACGGCTCGGTCACAGGCGAAGCGCTGATTAAAGACGCAGGCACCGACTGGTACTACGTCAGCATAGAGGGCAAGCGCGGATACGTTTACTACGCGCACGTCAAAGCGGATGACATTCCGCCCAATATAATCGAAAAAGAACCGACCACCCCCGCCGACGCACCGGCAACCAAAGAGCCCAAAAAATCCGACGACGAAATAGGCATGCCCACCACCGCCGCCATAATCTTTATAGTCGCGTTGTGCATTCCCGTCCCGTTCATAATGTTCTACCTATTCAAAAAGCCGAAAAACGATTAGTGCGGCACAACACAAAACGACATCGCCGCGCCGCCTACCACCTTTTTTATTCGTCCCTTGTTTTTAAGCAGCTTGAACAAATAAGAAAATTCCTTGTCCGCACGTTCGGCGGTGTAGCCCGCCAGCTCTATTTGCGCTTCGGCGGTTTTGTATAAATCACAGTTTATTCCCGAAAACGCGTAAGACCTTAGCAGCTCGAACTTTTCGCCCAGCCCGCGCTCGATAAATCCGCAAAGCACTTTCAGATTGCAAAGGTCTATTCGCCTGTTATCCAGCTCTATAAGCTTTTTTACCACCTTGTCCGCAGGCGAGGTCATATCCGCTATGACGCCCTCCTGCTCTTTTTCTATTTTATCCTGCAATCCGTATAATAACGGATTGATTAAAATTATCGCTCGTACAACTCTACGCCCGACATTCGACATTTTTCTATTTCTCCTTTTACGGGCGGTCAATACCAATAGATACATTTTTACGGGCACACTCGCGGTCTATACGCCCGAAAACTTCGCTTGACGTACCGCAGTGGGTACGACTGCGCGCCGTTTCGGTCGTCTATCCTCGCGATTGAGCGCCGTAAAAACGCTTTGCGCCCGAAGCGAGGCTGTTTTTAGGCTAGTTCAAGGCAAAGACTCGCAGTCGTAGTGGGGCGCTACGACAAGAGGCTTTAACGCCGAAATAACTAAAAACAGCCCGCTATCGGGTGTGTATAATGGGAATTGACCACCCGTCTATTTTCAAGCGCAGTCTAACACGGCTTTACTGACATATGTATGTCCCCAATACACTACACGCAAATTATTTATCGCACAACAAAAAAGCGCCTTTCGGCGCTTTTTGTGGAATAGTGTTGATATTTAATTCTTAATTGTTTAACGGCGCCGTCGGAGGCTCGACAGTTTCTTCGGCGGCAGGCTGTTCCTCGGTAGCAGGTTGCTCGTCGGGCAAATGCACAAGCTTACTGCCCTCTATATGTTTGTCGACAAACTCGGTAAACGCCGCGGTATACTTTTCCTTGTCGGTGGCATAAGCGAGTCCGTGGCCGGCGCCATCTATTGCAACAAAGCTCTTGTCCTTCGAAGCGCAGGCGTCGTACAGCTTTTGACCGAGCGCGAAAGGCACAAAGTTGTCCGCCGTGCCGTGGAAGAACAGCGCGGGCGCGGTCATATTTTTGGCAAGCTGCGTTATGTCCGCTTCGTACAGCGAATAGCCATGGACGAGCTTCAAGCCCATATTGAACAAATGAATGGCGCACTTGGGAAGCTTAGCCGATTTAAGGCTTGCGATATATTCATCGTACTGCGACGAAAAGCCGCAGTCCTCTATTACACACTTAACTTGCGGAGGGGGCGTCATACCGGCGTACGATACGACGGTCGAGCCGCCGAGTGAGGTTCCGAACAGCGCGATTTGCACGGTTTCGCCGTAATCGGCTATAATTCTATCCACCCAACGCGAAAGATCGAAGCGGTCTATCCATGCCATACCGACTTTGCCGCCCGAACACTTGTGTCCGCGCATAGCGAGCATATACACGTCAAAGCCGCGGTCATAAAACATTTTGGCTTGCACCTGAGTGGAGTTAAGCGTCGAGCCGTAGCCGTGGCACAGCACCGCCACGCGCCCCGTAGGCTCGGCTTGGCGAATAATTTTCGCGCCCAGCTTAACGCCGTCGTAAGCGGAAATCGTAGCCTGCGACGTTGTGGAAACAACCGTATCGAACCAAGCGGAATTCACGCCAAAACGCTCCGCGGTGTAGCCCTTTTTCTTTTTGGTCTTTTCGCTAAGCTCTTTTCGCCTGCCCAAAATAGCGTGAACGAATATGAGCGCTCCCACCAAAACCGCTATGGCAACGAGCGCAATAAACGCCGCAACCGCGATCAAAGCAATCATCCAACCTTCCATACGTCCTCCGTAAAAATTCGGAATTTATATATTTATTCTATTTTATCACAGCCGACAGTAACTGTCAAGCATAGTTATTCGCTTGACTAAATTCGGTTGAGTATGATAAAATTATAGAGTAAACAACATGTTCTCGTAGCTCAGTTGGATAGAGCGTCCGCCTCCTAAGCGGAAGGTCGCGCGTTCAAGTCGCGCCGGGAACGCCAAAAAGCGGCAAGGTAATGCACCTTGCCGCTTTTACTTATTACCTATTCACTTTTGCTTTGCAATCTTTTTATTTATTGTGTTTTTTGCCGTACTGCTTTTTGTAGGCGCGCGCAAGAGGCATGGCTATAAACCCGATAATCACTAAACCCGCTCCGATCATGCTCAACAACGTCGACATATCCGATCCCACATGCGGGTAGGCGACCATTCGCGTATTTTTGTCTACGTCTTTCGACAATACGTTTCGCAAAGTATAGAACAACTTGTCGCCCGACGTTTCGTACACAATCAAAGCGCACGCCGCTGTCGCAATGAATGACAAAAAGCATACAACTTTTACCGCTTTCAGTATTTTATTATCCTTATGGAAAAATACCTGAACTACATCAATCGCAATCATGCCGAATGCGCTTATTATGGCTAAAATGTATGTAAGCAAAGCAATGGTCGCCTTACCGTCAGCCGCGACTATTGCGTTTCCGATTGCGCTAAGCTCGTCGCCATCGACGTTCACTTTTAAGCCGCGAGAAAGATTTTCCTTTACGTTAATCAAACCGCTTTCCGCATGACTTTTGTCCTTCTCTTCCGCAATAATAGTCGGATTGGCAATCTCACCCGTTTCCATTGTGTAGTCGACAGACACGTTGTAGTTTGCCATACAAAGACCGATGATAATCACAATGAGTCCGACAACAAGAAAGCCCAAAAAGACGCATCTTGCTTTTGATATTGCCGCAGATGGCGATTGAGTGTTGTTTTGTTCCATAGTATCTCCTTTTTGATATCTAAATCAATAAATGCATTTTAGCATACCCTCCGTCGAAAAAGCGTGAAAATAAGCGGTTTTTAAAATACAAAGTCAATGCGTGTAATTTTTATTTTACTTAACATTGAGTTATGCTCTATTTATGACTTTCGGTGTATACCATTTTATTTACTATTGTCATTATGCCGGTCACAGCGTTAATCTTGGCAACGTTCTCGCTCGAATCAATCGAAAAAGTATAATCGGTAAAAACGTCGCCGTCCACGCTCAACAACCATTCAACGTCCTTAAATTCGACGCGGGCAAGCACAGTACAACCCTCAAAAATATCTCCGCTGATGCTTATAACACGCTCGGGAAAAGTCACATGCGTGAGTGACGTACAATTTTTGAATGCTCCGTTTCTTATCATTAGCATTTTCGCTTTGCTATTGTTGGCAGGATAATTAGGGTCATCAAAATTAAAACCGGCAATCGTCAAAGCGGAAAGCGACGTACAACTATGGAATGCAAAGCTGGAAACCTCACTCACCTCAACGCCGATAGTAAACGCCTCTATCCCCGTACAATTGTAAAATGCGTAAGCCTTGATGGTCTGCGCGTTTTCTACCTTTATTTCTTTCAGACCAGTGCAATTGCTGAACGCACCATACTCGATATTATGGAATGTTTTTCCTTTAACAGTAACCTTTACGAGCGAACTCGGAATGTAGAACGGGAAAGTCAAACCGGTGGTGCCGCCTTGCGCAAAAGCTTGTTCAACGACGACCGCGCCGGTAAAGCTTTGTGTTCCGAACATTGCACCGAGCACATTTTTCGCAGGTATCGGTAT
>JAIEBI010000026.1 GCA_029070965.1 Clostridiales bacterium | reverse complement strand
AGTAAATATTGTACAATCTTTACAAGAATAAGGCGTAGTACGATTGTACAAAAATAAGCGCCGAAAAAGTTTATATGGAGGTAAACTTGATGAAGAAACTCAAATGGCTCATTCTTGTTATGTGCTTGGTTCTCGGCCTTTCCGTGTTCGTAGCTTGCGGCGGAAACGACGACAACAAGGGCAATAACAACAACACTGTGGAAGCGACCGGCATTACCCTTGCTCCCACGCGCGCATTGGAAATCGGACAAAGCACCGTCCTTACCGCTATCGTCGATCCGTTCGACGCAACCACGACGGTTACTTGGAAAACCAGTGCCGCTACCATAGCTACCGTTTCGACCCAAGGTCTTAACAACGGTGTGGCTAAGATTGACGCAATTGCGGCAGGTGAGGCTACTATTACGGCAACTGCAGGCAAGTATAGCGCTACCTGCGTTGTTACCGTAACCGAGCATATCACGCCGTACTATTTCATTGCTGGTGGTTCCGGTGCTGCGTACTTCAACTGGAACAACTATTCCAGAGAAGACGACATTACCGCTGCTCGCGTGTTGAAACCTGTCGAAGGCAGCAATGAAAAGGTTTTCTCTACCACGATCGACTTGTTTGCAGGCGATCAATTCAAAATCTGCAAGCTTACGGATGCGGCTGCCGACAATCACTGGGCGACTCAGTTAGGTGGCAGCGAGGAAGAAGGCGTTACAGAGACTGACCTTACGGTTGTTGCCAACGAAGAAAAGACGGTGTTGCCTTCCTCCAAGCTTGGTGGTGGCAATCCCCCCAATTTCAAAGTATCGGCCGAAGGCAAATACGAAATCACGTTGGATTTGAGCGGCGACGCTCCCGAGCTTTCCTACAAAAAGGTTGGCGCTACCGATCCCGTAGCTTGGTCCTACACCGTTGGTTTCCATGGTAGCTGGGGCGGCGGTGAGTGGAACACTGTTAATTTCGGCACAGCGACGTTCGATAAAGATCATTTGACCGCCACTGCGGATATCGAGCTTCAAGAGGCGAGTGGCTTTGGTGTAAAGACTATGGCCAACGGCGACCAAGTCGGCTGGTTCAATTCCGATCAGATTACCCTTGCGGAAGGCGTTACCACGATTACGAAAAATGCGGGCGACAATGCAGCTTGCACGGCAGCCGGCACCTACAACGTAACGATTACGCTTGATGCTGACGGTAAAATCACGAACATTTTGTTCAATTCGTTCACTGCTGCGGCAGACGCTGAATAATTCTAACGCAATATAGTTAAACAGACTTTCAGCCCGACGGTTTCCGTCGGGCTTTGTCGTGCAGAAAATTCCGAATTCCGAATTAAAAATATTTTAAAAATATCATATTATTTTGTTTGACATCTTTGACATGTCGTGATATAATACGAAAATGCCTTATTGTGCCGTTTTGGACCCATAGGGCGTAATAAAACATTAAAGAGAGCGGCGATTGGCAATCATAGTTCCTTTACTGAAATAGTTTTTTGCGGTGTAGGCAAGGTCCTGCTCCGCTTTTGTGCGCTTTTTTGTAGGTGAACATGCCTTATATATCGGCGCAATCGAATTGAGAAATAACCTTTTTAGGAGTTTGTATGGCTGAAAGAAAAATTTCAAAGGTTAAATACGGCAATACCGAACGTATGAGCTTCGCCCAAATCCACGAAGCTATCGATATGCCGGATTTGGTCGAAGTGCAAAAGACGTCCTATTACGATTTTGTCGACAACGGCATTCGTGAGGTTTTGCGCGATGTTTCGCCCATTACCGATTATTCCGGACGGCTCGCTTTGTACTTTGAGGATTACTCGCTGGGTTACCGCGACGGCAACAATCAAAAGCGCAACTACACCGAAAAAGAGTGCAAGGATCGCGACGCTACATTTGCAGTGCCTATGTACGTTAAAGTTCGTTTGCACAATATCGAAACTGACGAAAGCACTCGTTCCGAGGTGTACATGGGCGATATGCCGCGCATGACGCCCACCGGCTCGTTCATCATTAACGGCGCCGAGCGTGTTGTCATAAGCCAGCTTGTTCGTTCACCGGGCGCATACTTCTCTTACCAAAAGGACGTCAAGACCGGACAAGCCCATTACAGCGCGACCAACATTCCGTCGCGCGGCGCATGGCTGGAATTCGACGAGGACCAGTCGGGTGTGCTGTGGGTGCGCGTCGACAGGCAAAAGAAGGTGCTTGCCACCGTTCTTTTAAGCTGCTTATCTGCAGTTACCGAAAGCGGCTTCGGCACCGAGGAAGCGCTTAAAAAGATTTTCAACAACGATCCGATGATAGAGGTCACTTGCGCCCGCTACGGCGACAAGGACGACAAGCATGAGCTTAGCGAGGAGCGCGCGCTTTTGGAGCTTAACCACAAGCTTAGAAGCGGCGAAACTCCCACTATCGATTCTATCAAGACGTTTATTTCGGGCATGTTCTTCGACCGCCGCAAGTACGATTTGTCGCGCGTCGGCAGATACAAGTACAACAAAAAGATGGCGTTGCGCTACCGTGCGGCGGGCAAACGCGTCGCGCGCGATATTATCGACGAGGACGGCGTTGTTTACGCCCGCGCCGAAAACAAGCAAACGCACACCTCGGCGGACGTTCTTACCGAGGAGCTTGCCGTCCAAATCCAAAACGCAGGTATCAACGAGATTTGGGTGCTTGCCGACGACGGCAAAGAGTTTAACATTATCGGCAACAACCATGTTGATTTGGCAGGCTATATCGACGTAGATCCGCTGTCCATAGGCATTAACGAAATGGTTTACTATCCCATGCTCAAACAGCTTATGGAGGAGGCTGGCGGCAACCGCGAAAAGCTTGCCGAGCTTTGCTCCAAGCATGTGGACGACCTTATCGTCAAGCACTTGGTTGTCGAGGACGTAATTTCCACCGTCAACTACATTATGGGCTTGCACCGCGGCTTCGGCTCGTGCGACAATATCGACCACCTCGGCAACCGTCGCGTACGCAGCGTAGGCGAACTTTTGCAAAACCAGTTCCGCATCGGCATGTCCCGTCTTGAACGCGTCGTGCGCGAGCGTATGCAAATTCAGACCGAGTCCGAGCTTTCGCCGCAGACGCTTATAAATATCCGTCCGGTGTCCAGCGCTATCAAGGAGTTTTTCGGTTCGTCCCAGCTTTCGCAGTTCATGGACGAAACCAACCCCATAGCCGAGCTTACGCACCGCCGCAAGCTGTCCGCGCTCGGTCCCGGCGGTCTTAACCGCGAACACGTTACCTTCGAGGTTCGCGACGTTCACTACACGCACTATTCGCGTATGTGCCCGATAGAGACGCCCGAAGGTCAAAACATAGGTCTTATTTCCTCGCTTTCGTCGTACGCGCGTATCAACCAGTACGGCTATATCGAGGCGCCGTACCGCAGAGTGGACAAGACCACTCACCAAGTAACCGACATTGTCGACTACTTGCCCGCGGACGAGGAAGACCGTTACATGATAGCTCAAGCGAGCGAACCGCTCGACGAGAATAATCATTTCGTAAAAGAGCGTGTAATGATGCGCTACCGCGACCAAATAGGCGAGGTATCGCGCGACCGTATCGATTATATCGACGTGTCGCCCCGCCAAATGGTTTCGGTTGCTACCGCGCTTATTCCCTTCCTTGAAAACGACGACTCGCACCGTGCACTGATGGCGTCCAACATGCAGCGTCAGGCAGTTCCTCTGCTTCGCACCGAAGCGCCTATCGTCGGTACGGGTATAGAGCATAAGATTGCGTACGACTCCGGCGTTATGGTGATAGCGCGCAAGGACGGCGTTGTGGACTACGTAGACGCCGAGCGCATTATCGTCAACGAGGACGACGGCAACCGTCAAATGTATATTCTCAAAAAGTTTGTCGGCTCCAACCAAGGCACATGCATCAACCAACGTGCTATCATCGCCAAGGGCGACCGCGTCAAGGCCGGTCAAGTGCTTGCAGACGGCCATTCCACCTCGCAGGCGGAGCTTGCTCTCGGCAAGAACGTGCTTGTAGGCTTTATGGGCTGGGAAGGCTATAACTACGAGGACGCTATACTTATAAGCGAACGCATCGCCAAAGACGACGTATTCACATCTATTCATATCAACAAGCATGAAACCGAAGCGCGCGACACCAAGCTCGGCGCTGAGGAAATAACGAGAGATATTCCCAACGTCAGCCCCGAAGCGCTGAAAAACCTCGACGAGGACGGCATTATCCGCGTAGGCGCGGAGGTCGATTCGGGCGACATACTTGTAGGTAAGGTCACGCCCAAGGGCGAAACCGACCTTACGCCCGAGGAACGCTTGCTGCGCGCCATATTCGGCGACAAGGCGAGAGAGGTGCGCGACACCTCGCTCAAAGTTCCGCACGGCGAGGGCGGTATAGTAGTAGACGTCAAGGTATTCACCAGAGCCAACCGCGACGAGATGAAACCTGGGGTAAACAAGCTTGTCCGCGTATACATTGCGCAAAAGCGCAAGATTTCGGTAGGCGACAAGATGGCAGGCCGTCACGGTAACAAGGGTGTTATTTCCCGCGTTTTGCCCGAGGAGGACATGCCGTTTATGGCGGACGGCACGCCGTTGCAAATCGTGCTTAACCCGCTCGGCGTTCCCAGCCGTATGAACATCGGACAGGTGCTCGAGGTTCACTTAGGTTTGGTTGCCAAGGCGCTGGGCTGGAAGGTTGCAACGCCTGTATTCGACGGCGCAATCGAGTCCGATATTCAAAAACTGCTCAAAGACAACGGCTACGTATCGCCCGACGGCGAGGTAGACGGCAAAATCCAAATGTACGACGGCAGAACGGGCGAACCGTTTGAAAACCGCGCTACGGTTGGATATATGTATATGCTTAAACTTATCCACCTTGTCGACGACAAGATGCACGCGCGTTCCACAGGCCCGTACTCGCTTGTCACGCAGCAACCGCTCGGCGGCAAAGCGCAAAACGGCGGTCAGCGTTTCGGTGAGATGGAGGTTTGGGCGTTGTATGCGTACGGTGCGGCAAACGTGCTGCAAGAGATTATGACCGTCAAGTCGGACGACATTGCGGGTCGGTCCAAAACGTACGACAGCATTATTCGCGGCATGGACGTGTCCGAACCGGGTATTCCCGAATCGTTCAAGGTTCTCATCAAGGAATTGCAGGCACTTGCGCTTGACGTAAAGGTGCTCACCGAGGACAAAGAGGAAATAGGCATAAAAGAGCTTATGGACGACGATCCGGTGCTTTACGCCGCCGAGCCTACGCCCAATCATTCCGATAGCAGCATGTTTGCCGAGGACGACGATATGTCTATGGAATCGGATATTTTGGGCGGGCTTGACGATTACGGCGACGACGACGATGACGACATTGCCGAGGACGGCAGCTTGTTCGAAGAAGAGGTCGAGGTTGCGGACCCGTTTGCGGACGGCGACTTTGACGACGACAAGGAAGATTAAAGGAGAGCGGCGATATGTTTGAACTTAACAATTTCGATTCAATGCAAATTCAGCTTGCCAGCCCCGACAAAATTCGGGAATGGTCGTACGGCGAGGTTACCAAGCCGGAAACGATAAACTATCGCACACAAAAGCCCGAAAAGGACGGCTTGTTCTCCGAACGTATTTTCGGACCGACCAAGGATTGGGAATGTTACTGCGGTAAGTACAAGCGCATACGCTACAAAGGCGTTATTTGCGACAAGTGCGGCGTTGAGGTTACCACAAGCAAAGTAAGGCGTGAGCGTATGGGCCATATCGAGCTTGCCGCGCCCGTCACGCACATTTGGTATTTCCGCGGCGTACCCAGCCGTATCGGTCTTATACTCGGCTTACAGCTCAAACAGTTGGAGCAGGTAGTTTACTTTGTCAACTATATTGTACTCGATCCGGGCATTACCGATTTGCAGTACAAAGAGATAATAACCGACGACAAGCTGCGCCAGTATCAGGAGCAGTACGGTCCCAAGGCGTTTAAGGTCGGCATGGGCGCGGAAGCTATCCGTCAGCTTTTGAAGGACATAGACGTCAAGGAAGAATACGAAAAATCACGCGAAATCGTTGAAAAGTCGTCCGGTCAAAAGAAACTGCGTGAAATAAAGCGTTTGGATATTTTGGACGCGTTTATGAAATCGGGCGCCGAGCCGAGTTGGATGGTATTGGAAGCATTACCCGTACTGCCGCCTGAGCTTCGTCCCATGGTACCGCTGGACGGCGGCAGGTTTGCAACCAGCGACCTTAACGATTTGTACCGTAGAGTAATCAACCGTAACAACCGTTTGCGCCGCCTTATTGATTTGGGCGCGCCCGACATAATCATTCGCAACGAAAAGCGTATGTTGCAGGAAGCTGTTGACTCGCTTATTGATAACGGCAGACGCGGCAAGGCGATTAACGGTGCAAGCAACCGCGAGCTGAAAAGCTTGTCCGGATTGCTTCGTGGTAAGCAAGGCCGTTTCCGTCAAAACCTTTTGGGTAAACGCGTAGACTATTCCGGTCGTTCGGTTATAGTCGTAGGTCCCGAACTGAAATTCTATCAGTGCGGCGTGCCTAAGGAAATGGCGCTCGAGCTGTTTAAGCCGTTTGTAATTAAGGAACTCGTCGCGCAAGGCAAAACGCACAACGCCAAGACGGCAAAGCGTATAGCCGAGCGTGCCGACGCCGACGTTTGGAACGTGCTCGAAAAGGTTATTAAAGACCACCCCGTGCTTTTGAACCGTGCACCCACGCTGCACAGATTGGGTATTCAGGCGTTCGAGCCGGTGCTTGTCGACGGCAGAGCTATCAAGCTCCACCCGCTTGCCTGCGGCGCGTTCAACGCCGACTTCGACGGTGACCAAATGGCTATACACGTACCGCTGTCGGTAGAAGCGCAGGTTGAAGCGCGCGTGCTCATGCTCGCTCCCAACAATATATTGAAGCTTTCGTCCGGTTCGCCCGTATGTACTCCGTCGCAGGACATGGTCATGGGTAGCTACTACCTTACCATGGACAAACCTGGGTCGAAAGGCGAGGGCATGGTATTTGCAGACGCCGACGAAGCCAAAATGGCGTATTTCAACCACCTTATAGAATTGCAATCGCAAATCAAGGTGCGTGTGGAGCGTCCCGTAGAAATGATTAAAAACAGCGGCGTGGCAATTCCCGCCAATGCTGTTTCGCCCGACGGCAAAAACTACCGTCACGTAGTTACGACCACCGTCGGCAGGATTATCTTCAACGAGCCCATTCCGCAAGACCTCGGTTTTGCCGTACGCGACACGTACGAAAAAATGTTTGAGCCGGAAATCAACTTTACCGTTGACAAAAAGATAATCGAAAGCATAATCAACACCACCTTCAAAAAGAAGGGTGCGTCTATCACCGTCGAGGTACTGGACGCAATCAAGGACTTGGGCTTCAAGTACGCGACTATCGGTTCTATTACGACGTCGGTATTCGATATGCACATTCCGCAAGAGAAGTTCAAGATACTCGATGACGCGGAAGCGGAAGTAGTCAAAATCGACAAGCTTTACGACCGCGGCTTCGTCACCGAGGACGAGCGTTACAACGCCGTTATCAAAATTTGGAGCAAGGCTAACGAACAGGTTACGGCAGAGCTTCAACGCACGTTGGATGCTTACAACCCCATCAACCTTATGGCGGCTTCGGGCGCGCGTGGTAGTATGAAGCAGATTGCTCAGCTTTCCGGTATGCGTGGTCTAATGATTAACCCGCAAGGTAAAACGCTGGACGTTCCTATTCGTAGCTCATTCCGCGAAGGCATGACCGTTTTGGAATACTTTATTTCCACCCACGGCGGACGTAAAGGTCTTGCCGATACCGCGTTAAAGACGGCTGACTCCGGTTATCTTACCCGTAGGCTTGTCGACGTCGCTCAGGACGTTATCGTGCGCGAGGAAGACTGCTGTCCCGACGGCGCGCCTAAGGGCATCGACACCTATGCTATAACCGAAGGCGACGGCAAAAAGGTTATCGAAAAACTCGAGGACCGCTTGGTCGGCAGATACTGTGCGGAAAAGGTTGTCAATCCCAAGAATCCCAAAGAAGTGCTTTGCGACGTAAACGAGCTTATCAGCGAGCAGACCGCAAAGAACATCGTTGCGGCGGGCATAACCCACGTTAAGATAAGAACAGTGCTCACCTGCAAGAGCAAGCATGGCGTTTGCGCCAAGTGCTACGGCAGAGATATGGCGGCGTCGACGCCCGTTCGTATCGGCGAAGCGGTAGGCATTATAGCCGCTCAAAGTATAGGCGAGCCCGGTACTCAGCTTACGCTCCGTACCTTCCACATGGGCGGTGTTGCTTCGGCGGACGATATTACGCAAGGTTTGCCGCGTGTAGAAGAGTTGTTCGAAGCTCGCAAGCCCAAGGGCTGTGCCGTTCTTGCCGAACACGGCGGAAAGGTGCGGCTTGTGGAAAAGGACGGCAAGCGCGACGTTATCGTCAAGCGCGAGGACGGCGACGAAAGCTCGTATTCCATTCCGCACGGCGCAAGGCTTAAACCGTATATCAGTAACGGCGCAGTAATCAAGGCGGGCGACGCCATTACCGAAGGTCCGTTAAACCCGAGCGACATTTTGCGCACCAAGGGTAGAAACGACGTTCAGGAATATATAGTCAAGGAAGTCCAGTCCGTTTACCGTTCGCAGGGCGTTGCGATTAACGATAAGCACATCGAGGTTATCGTCAGGCAAATGCTCAAAAAGGTACGCGTGGAAAACAGCGGCGATACCGACTTGATCCCCGGCGAAATGGTCGACCTTGCCGTATTCGACGAAGCGTCAAGCAAGGCGAGAGAGAACTACGGTCGCCCCGGTATAGCCAAGCACACGTTGCTCGGTATTACGAGAGCGGCACTCGCTACCGACAGCTTCCTGTCCGCCGCGTCCTTCCAGGAAACGGCAAGGGTTCTTACCGAAGCGGCTATCAAGAGCAAGGTAGACCCGTTGATCGGTCTTAAAGAAAACGTCATTATCGGTAAGCTCATTCCCGCGGGTACGGGCGTGCGCAAGTACCGCAACGTCTATCCCATAGAGCGCGCTGCAGCGCCTGCTGACGACACTGTGTACTCGGCAGACTCCGACGGCGAAGCGGTGTAAACCATAATCAATATAAGCATAGACAAACCCCGTTGCAATAATGCGACGGGGTTTTTGCTGTTGACAAATAAAGATTTTGGCTATATACTTTAGGGTATGACGGACGAGATGAGGAATAGAATAAATAATCTCATCGCGGGCATTGCACGTGGTAATGAGGCTGCGCTAAACGAATTGGCGTGGCTTATTTCCGCACGTATGTTATCTGTCGCACGTTCTATTGTGCGCGATCGCGCGCTTGCCGAGGACGTTGTACAGGAAAGCTTTATCAAAATAGTGGACAAGGCGCACAGGTTTAAACCCGATACTAACGGTTATGCTTGGATATGCAAAATCGTGCATAACACCGCACTGAACATGCTAAGGAAGACCAAGCCGACCGCCGATATAGACGAGTTTTACGATATTGCCGCGTCTGCCGACGTTGCGGAGGCTTCGGCGCAATCGCTCGCGGTAGAGCAGGCTATGAGCGTGTTAAGCGAGCAAGAAAAACAGTTGATATACCAAAAGTACTTTATGGACTTTACCGTGCGCGACAGCGCCAAGGCCATGGGTTTAAGCAAGTCGACGGTGGCGCGCAAAATAGCGGAAGCCGAGGAAAAAATGCGCAAGTATATGACTGGCGCGGGACAACAATGACTAATAAAGGGTTGTAACAGTGATGGACGAAAAGGACAAACAAATAGAACGGTTGTTCGATAATTACGCATCTACGCTTGAGCCGAACACCCGCCTTGCGGATAAAGCGCGGCAAAAAATGCGTAAGTCTACCGAGCGGCCGACCAAACGTCGCGCTTGGTTGATAGGCGTTGCTGCAACGTGCGCCGTCGTTGTAACGACGGTGTTGATTGCCGCACCGTTTTTTAGCAGCGACAAAGCGGGCGGCTGGACGAATAATGCGTCTAAACCTGTTTTTCCGGTTCCTTCGGCGCCCGAAGTTCAGCATTATAGCATTAGCGAGGTGCGTGCAAGTAGTGTAAACGCCGACTTTGCCAAGCAGTATATAAGCACGGAGTTGCCCGCAGGCGCGAACATTTTCAGCGAGAATTATTACGCTTGTTACATTAAGGAAACGGACGAGTTTGCGTATCTGAGGGCAGTACTGGGAGTCAGCTATAACGGCGGCAATATTCAAATGAGCGTAGTCGCCGAAAAGTCCGATTATGCGGGCGACGAGCTTGCAACGGAGTATAAGCACGTAATGAACGGAACGGGGTACAATAGTTATACGCAGTATATAAACGGTGAGTACGTAACCGTCTCATACTGCGCAAAGGACGATTACAAATATTACGTTACTACGGTGGGCAACGCCGACGGCGGAAAAGAATTGGCGCAAAGCGTAGTAAAATCGGAGTAAAAATATTTTAAGAATTTCGGGACAAAAGGCAGAATAGTGGTGTTGTAGTTGTAAATACACCAAGTAAAGGAGTCGATATGAAAATCAAAAAGATTTTAACTGCGATATGCGCAACGGTAATAGCGGGCTGTACGCTTGCCGCGTGCGGCGCCCCGCCCGACGGGTATGGCTCTGCGTCCGCCGGCAAGCCTTCGGCGGGTATGATTACGCCCAATGTCGGCGAATTGGAAAACTATCAAACAACCAATATTGTCGAGCGCAATTTTGTAAGCGCTGCAATGACGCCCGATTCGTATTTTTCGCTCGATCGTAACACTGCCTCGTATTCGTATATGCGCAGAATAATCAACGAGGGACGAAAGGTTTCGGCGGGATCCGTTCGGTTGGAAGAGTACATCAACTATTTTTCGTACGATTACGACAGACCGACGGACGGCAACGCATTGGCTGTGTCGAGCAATCTATTTGACTGCCCGTGGAATGAACAGCACAAGCTACTCAGTATAGGCGTAGCGGCGGAAGAAATAACGTATTCTGCAAAACCCAACAATATAGTGTTTTTGATCGACACTTCCGGTTCTATGTACGGCGACGATAGGCTGGGACTCATACAGCAGTCTTTTTCCATGCTCGCGGAGAGTCTGGGCGAGGACGATACCGTTTCCATAGTAACGTATGCGGGCGACAGCCGCGTGGCGCTCAGCGGCGAGAGCGGACAAAACAAAACGAAAATATGCAATGTTTTGCAAGATCTCGAAGCGCGTGGTTCTACCAACGGACAGGGCGGCATACAAAAGGCGTACGCTCTTGCACAGCAATATTATTCGGCGGAAAAGAACAACCGCGTTATACTCGCAACCGACGGCGACTTTAATGTGGGCGCTTCAAGCACGAGCGCGTTAAAAACCCTTATCAGTCAAAAACGCGAAAGCGGCATTTATCTGTCGGTGTTGGGCGTGGGTATGTACAACACTAACGACAATACAATGAAGACGCTTGCCGAAAATGGCAACGGCAATTACGCGTATTTGGACAGTGTAGCGGAAGCGCGTAAGGTTTTGGTGGAGGAGTTGGGCGGCACGTTCAACGTTGTGGCAAAGGACGCTAAAATGGGCGTAACGTTCAACGCGGACACGGTAGACAAATACAGACTGCTCGGATACGAAAGCAAAATGATGTCGCAAGAGGAGTTTGACGACGACAAAAAGGACGCGGGCGAAATCGGATCCGGTCATACCGTTACAGCGTTGTACGAGTTGGAATTAAAGCAAGACGCGTACGGCGCGATTGCCACTTGCGAGGTGCGGTTCAAAGCGCCCGAAACGGACGAGGGCAAGTCTATATCCACGACGGTAATGACAACCGACTATACATCAACGCCAGACGAGGATTGCATGTTTATAGGTTGCGTCGCAGAGTATGGACTGATACTCCGCGAATCCAAGTACAAGGGCAATGCCGATATACACAACGTGTCGTTACGACTTGCCGCGCTTGAATGCGCAAATACGGACGGCGACAGCTTTAAAGCCGAGTTCTTGGATATAGTTAAAAAAGCTGAAAAATTGTACTAAGGTAATATTACCGCAAATAACAGTTACACAAAAGCCCGATATGCCGTCGGGCTTTTGTGTTGACTTTTTTTCCGTAATAGGGTATAATCGTTTTGTGAAAGATTTATTGCAAAAGGTCGCCGAAGTATTGGCGGAACATTCGGGAAAAAAGCTCGCGGTGGGCGTGTCCGGCGGGCGGGATTCCATGTGCCTTTTGCATGCCGTGTTACATTGCGGCGTCGTTAAAAAAGAGAATATAACGGTCGTTCACGTGAACCATTGCTTGCGCGAAACGGCGGACAATGACGAAGCGTTTGTGCGCGAATACTGCAAGCAAAACAACGTCGAGTTTACGGCAAAACGCGTGGACGTAAACGCATATGCCGCCGCAAACGGGCTTACAATTGAGCAGGCGGCGCGCGACTTGCGCTACGGTGTGTTTTTCGACTTGATTAAATCGGGCAGGGCTGACGTCATTTTAACGGCGCACCACGCGCTTGACAACGCCGAGTCCGTGCTTATGCATTTGTTTCGCGGCGCGGGACTGGACGGCGTGCGTGGCATGGCGGAGCGTGAAAAAACGGTGCGCCCGCTACTTAACGTATATCCCGACGAGCTGGACGAATACGTCAAAGCAAACGGCATAAAATTTGTTGTCGACGAAACTAATTTGATGGACGACGCGGACAGGAATTTTATTCGGCTCAACGTCATTCCGCTTATAGAACAGCGTTACGGCGGCGTAGTGCGTGCGGTAAACGAATTTGCCAAAGAATGCGACGGCGTGTGCGATTATTTGGACAGCACGCTTGATTTGTCTTTAATTACGCACGACTGCGGCTCGGTGCTTATAAATGAGCGGGCGCTATCCACGCCGCTTGCCGCGCGGTACGTGCGACGTGCGCTCGAATACTTTACGCTTACCGATATTACACGCGAACAAATAGCTCGGGTGACGGAGCTTGCGCATATGCGCACTGGCGCAGTTGTGCAGTTGACGGGCGGCATAGAGGCGGAAAAGGAATACGGCGGTGTGGCGCTGTATATTCCGCGCATTCCGTATGACGGCGAAACACCGATTAAATTGGGCGCAAACCTTATTGACGGGCTTGCCGTGGATATCGAGCGCAGTGCGATTGCTCCGCGTGACGCGATTGGGCGGTGCGTGGATTTGGACAAGTTAAACGGTGCGGTTCTGCGGTTTAGGCGGGACGGCGATACGTTCACGCCGTTCGGCGGGGGAAAGAAAAAACTTAAACAGTACTTTATAGACAATAAAGTTCCCAAACGTTTACGCGATAGAATACCGCTTATTTGTCGCGGTAACGAAGTGCTGGTAATCGTGGGTATGCAAATTGCCGACAGTGTAAAGCAAACGGACAAAACCGTCAACAAAGGCACTGTTTCGCCGAGGTGGTAATATGACGGACGAAAGGTTTTTACAGTACGTTCGTGACGGCGAAAAGGCCGAGCCGCTGGGCGACGGTTACTATATTATTCAAAGCGAAAACGGATACAGGTTCGGTAGCGACGCGGTAGCGCTTGCTCACTATGCAAGCGGGTTTGTTAGCAAAAACAGCCGCGTATTCGATTTGTGTTCGGGTTGCGGCATAATCGGAATTATGCTTGCAATTTCAAACGGCTGCACCATAGATGGCGCGGAAATAGACGGTACGCTTTGCGATATGAGTAATCGCTCGTGTGCGCTAAACGATTTGGACGATGTAAAGTTTGTAAATGCCGATATAAGAAATGCGGATATGTTTACCGCCGCGGGGTACGATTTGGTGGTGTGCAATCCGCCGTACTATAAAGCGGACTCTAAGCCGTCGTCCGTTGCGCCGCAGGCGAACAGCGAGCTTACCGTAAATCTTGCGGATGTTATATCGACGGCAAAGCGGCTGCTAAAAGTAGGCGGTGCGCTGTGTATTGTGCATATATCGTCGCGGCTGGACGAGGTGCTTATCGAGTGCAACCGCAACGGACTTTCGCCAAAAGAATTGATTGTCAATCCCAACGGCAAAACGTTTATGCTTCGCGCCGTGCGCGGCGGCAAACAGGGAATGACTGTCAAAGTTAAGGAGTTTTAAATGCTGTACATTGTAGCAACGCCTATCGGCAATCTTGACGAAATAACGCTGCGCGCGCTGGACGTGCTTAGAAGCGTGCATTTAATCGCGGCGGAGGACACGCGGCATACGGCTATACTGCTCAATAAGTACGGCATAAAAACGCGCACCGTGGCTTACCACAAGTTTAACGAAAAAAGCGCGGTGGACGGGCTTATCGAGCTGTTGCAAGCGGGCAAGGATATAGCTGTTGTGTCCGACGCGGGTACTCCCACAGTGTCAGACCCCGGGCATGTGCTTATCGACGCGGTTATAGAAAAGAATATTCCGTTTACGGTAGTCAGCGGCGCATGTGCGGGCATTGACGCACTTGTGCTTTCGGGACTGGATACCCGCGCGTTTACGCTGCTCGGCTTTTTGCCCGAAAAGAATATAGACAGAGTGCGCTTTGTCGAGCCGTACAAAAATCTGCCGTGTACGCTTATATTTTACAGCGCCGTGCATGACATAAAAAAGGACTTGCAGTTTTTGTATGAGCAGCTTGGCGCACGCAAGGTTGCTGTATGCCGCGAAATGACCAAGCTGTATGAAACGGTTACGCGCGGCGTTCTCGGCGAGGATTTGGACATTACTGAAAAAGGCGAGTTCGTAATAGTGGTGGAGGGTATAACAAGCAATCCGCTTTGCGAGCTTACTATCGAACAGCATATCAAGCACTATATAGAAGGTGGCGAACAAATGAAGGATGCGGTAAAAAAGGTTGCGCAGGATCGACATGTCGCTAAAAGCGAAATTTATAAAGTCGCAGTCGAAATGAAAGAGGGTGAGTAACGCATTTTAAAATAAGTACTTGATTTTACGCGCCGACTGTTGTATAATTAACTTAGAGGATAACGAATGAAAGATATAAACGCCGTATGGCAGGAAATGCTTAGCATAATGGAGGTCGAAACCCATTCCTTGGGCTTTGACGTTTGGATTAGGCCGCTGCGCCCTATAAAGGTTGAGGGCGACATGCTTACTCTTTGCGCGCCGAGCGCGGCGGCAAAAAGCGAGGTGGCGGCAAGATATTTGCCGTTACTCAAACGCGCATTGCGCGAAATAGAAGAAGCGCCGTCCGAACTGGTGTTGGTGTCGGACGATGAGGTGCCGCAGCCTGTTGCGGAATCGGTGCATGTGGACAGACAGCAGGAAACTTCCGCAGCCCGTCCGGAAATAAATAAGCTCAATCCCAAATACAACTTTGCCGAATTCGTCGTGGGCGATTCCAACAAATTGGCGTACCACAGCGCGTTTGCCGTAGCGGAAGCGGAGCTTGGCACCAAGTTCAACCCGCTGTTCATTTACGGCGACGTCGGATTGGGAAAGACGCATATTATGCAGGCGATAGGCAACGACCTGCGAGTGTCCCGTCCACATACAAAAATGCTTTATGTGTCTATGGATACGTTTATAAACGAGTTTATCGCGTCCATACGCGGCTTGCACGGCATCAACAGTCAAGCGTTCCGTGACAAGTACCGCAATCTCGATTTATTAATGATAGACGACGTTCAGTTTTTGAGCGGAAAGCCGAGCACGCAGGAGGAGCTGTTCCACACGTTCGAGGCGTTAAAGAACGCGGGCAAGCAAATGGTGTTTACCTCCGACCGTCGGCCGCAGGACATTCCCGATCTTGATGACCGTGTGCGTTCGCGCTTTTCGTCCAGTATGATAGTGGATATCCAGCCGCCGGCATTGGAAACGCGCATTGCAATTCTTCAAAACAAATCGCAGTCCGAAAAAAAGAGCATATCGCTCGAAGCAATAACTTACATAGCCGAGCGCGTTACGGGCAGTGTGCGCGACATGGAGGGTGTGCTTACAAAGGTGCTGTTCCTTTCGTCGCTGTACGACCGCAAGGTCGACCTTGAAATGTGCAAGGAAGCGTTAAAGGACTATCTTGCGCAAGGCAGCGAGGACATATCGGTGGACGAGATTATAGACTGCACCTGCAAGTATTACGACGTGCAAAAGTCTGACGTGGTTGGCAAGCGCAAGAACAAGGACGTTGTAATTCCCCGTCAGGTCGCCATATATTTGATAAACGAAATGACGAACATTCCGCTAAGCTCGATAGGCAAATATTTCGGCGGCAAGGAACATACGACGATAATGTATTCGCGGGATAAGGTCGCTTCGCTTATGACCACCGACAACAAAATCAAAACGGCAGTAAACGACATAAAAGCAATGGTGCTGAGGAAATAGCGGGCTATGGAGCAAAAAATAGGCGAAAATATTCCGGTCACGCTAACGGTCGCAACCGAAACCGAACCGACTACGGTAAACGGCGTTTATACAAAAACCGCCGACGGGTTTATATTGCAATTTTCGATGGGTACGGACAAGTTTATAGTTACGCACTGCGAAACTCAAACCGAGGTAAAAGCCGAGGGCGTTATGTCGTACGATATTATCTTGTGCGGCGACAATACTACGACAGTGCTTGCCACGCCGTTTGGCATGGTCAAGTTTAATGTTAAGACCGAGATGCGGCACGTATGCGTTACCGAAAGGATAATACGTATGCTGCTATCTTACGTCCTATCCGCCGACGGCGTGGGCGATATGATGCGCAAGGTGGACATTACGGTAAACTTTTAATCGATAAAATATAATTAACGCTACTGCTTTTGGAAATAAGTAGCGTTTTTTACTTGCCAAAGATAATATTTAATGATATAATAACAGCTGTGGCTAAATCTACTATGGTCACAATCCTTACTCACCGAAAGGGTGGGTCATAGACCGCAAGGAGGGTATATGAACAATTACGAAATCCTTTATATTCTGTCCGACAAGCAGGATGCCGACGCCAAGACAGCGTTGGTGGAGCGTTTCAAGGCCTTGGTCGCGCCGTACGGCGAGGTCACGGCAGAGGAGTGGGGCGGCGGCTCGCGCAAGCTCGAATATCCCATTCAGACCAAAATTTCCGGTAAGCATTCTACCGGCTACTACGTGCTTATGAAGTTTTCGGCACCGCCTGAAATTCCCGCGGAGATCGAGCGCCAAATGCGCATCAGCGACGACGTTTTGCGCTGGATGATCGAAAGGGTATAGGGGTGGCTAAATGAACAAAATTATACTCATTGGCAACCTTACCCGCGACCCCGAATCGGGCAGCACTCAGGGCGGAGTAAACTTCACTCGGTTTACTATCGCCGTCAACCGTCCGTTTACCAACAGTGCGGGCGAGCGCGTAGCCGATTACTTTGATATAATTTGCTGGCGTCAGCTTGCCGAGCGTTGTGCAAAGTACTTGTTTAAGGGTAGCAAGGTAGGCGTCAACGGCTACGTTCAGCGTAGACAGTACGAGGACCGCGACGGAATTAAGCGCACGTCGTTCGACGTTGTTGCCGACGAAGTCGAGTTTTTGACCCCGCGTAGCACCACGGGCGGCAGCCGCGACAATATTCAAGGCGGCGGATATGCGCCCGAAGAACCGCATCCGATTTCGGATATGCAGCCCGTCGACAACGACGATTTACCATTCTAATTTCATAAGGAGATAATTGTCATGGACAAGAACAAAAATAGAGTAAAACCCAATGACGGCGACGACAAGATTCGCAAGACCCGCCGTCCCGCCAAAAAGCGCGTGTGCGAATACTGCCAAGGCCATATCGAACGCGTGGACTACAAGGACGTAGAGCGTCTTAAAAAGTATATTGCCGAAAACGGCAAAATTTTGCCGCGCCGTGCAACCGGACTTTGCGCAGAACACCAACGCGACGTAACAACCGCTATCAAGCGCGCCCGCGTCATGGCGTTGTTGCCTTTCCGCGGCGAATAATACCTTTTATGGCGGATGCATCGCTCAATAGTGCGTCAGCCGCTTTGCCGCCCTCGGTCATTTACCGATAAAGTAAACTCCCGTCGGTCGGCAAAACGGACTTTCTTCTCTTGCGCGCGCCTGCGCCATAAAAGTTCATTCTAAACAACAAGTAACAGTCAAAAATCAAAAAGACCTTGCAAACAATGCAGGGTCTTTTTATTGTTCTAATCCTAAAAGATAATCGGTTGTTGTGTTCAGTGCTACGGCTAAGTTTGCCAAAATATCAATGCTTGTTCTGGATTTACCGCTTTCGTATTGAGAAACGGTGTTTGCTGCCGCGCCTATCTTATCGGCTAACTGCTTTTGAGATAGTCCGAGTTCCAACCGCAAATCTTTTATTCGCTCACCAAGCTCTTTGATATTGATTTCTATCATATAGATATTTTACTGATTTTTATTTGGAAAGTCTTGACATATCTATGTCATAGATTTATAATGCAATTATCTATGATATAGATGTAATAGGAGAGTAATTTAATGGAAAATTCTATTATAGATGAATGCTTATTGAATAACGAAAGATTGGGCAAGAAAGTCGTATTCAGCGAAGAATATAAGAAAAAAGCCGACAAGGCACATAAATTGTATATGCAACTGTTCGATATCTTAAACGACGAACAGAAAAAGATTTTTAAGGAATATGTTGATACGGCAACAGCGGTTTGTTCTGAGGCAGATACTGCGCATTTTAAGGAGGGGTTAAGGACGGGATTGCTTTTGGCTATGGAGTGTTTAACATAATCGGTTATTTACGATATTTGACTTTGCGAATTATTGCGGTCAAAACAGTGTACTTTTATTTTTTAACATGCTATAATACATACGTTAATAATCGGAATAGGAAACATATTTAATGATTAACGTATCAAACGTAAAGCTTCAATTCGGCGCGCGCGTGCTGTTTGAAAACGTCAGTATCAAATTTACCGGCGGCAACTGCTACGGCATTATCGGCGCGAACGGCGCGGGCAAGTCCACATTTCTCAAACTGTTGTCCGGTAAAATCGAGCCGAGCAAGGGCGAGATTATAATAGGCAAGGGCGAGCGTATGTCCGTTCTCGAACAGAACCAAAACGCGTACGACGATTACACCGTACGCGAGGCGGTCATTTGCGGACACAAGCAGCTGAGCGAAATTCGGCGCAAGCGCGAAATCCTTTATGCCAAAGAGGATTTTTCGGAGGAGGACGGCAATATAGCCGCCGAGCTGGAAACCAAGTACGGCGAGCTTGGCGGGTATGAGTGCGAAATCGACGCCGAAACGCTGCTTAACAGCATTGGTATACCGCAAGAATTGTTTGACGTGGAAATGCGCGATATCGAGCCTAAGCTGAAAGTTAAAGTGCTTATTGCACAATGCCTTTTCGGTCAGCCCGACATTTTGCTTTTGGACGAGCCTACCAACAACCTCGATATAAAGACGGTTAGATGGTTGCAGGAATACATCAAATCGCTCGAACAGGCGACGGTGCTTGTCGTATCGCACAACCGTCACTTTCTCAACCAAGTTTGCACGCACATTTGCGACGTGGACTATTCGGCAATCAATATGTTCGTGGGCAACTACGACTTTTGGTACGAATCGTCGCAGCTTATTTTGCGCCAGCAAAAGGAAGCAAACAAAAAAGCCGAGCAGCGTATTAAGGAGCTGCGCGAATTCATTGCGCGGTTCTCGGCAAACGCCAGTAAGTCCAAGCAGGCTACCAGCCGCAAGCGCGAGCTGGACAAGATAGTGGTAGAGGACATCAAGCCGTCGTCGCGCAAGTACCCGTATATAGATTATAAATTCGAGCGCGACCCCGGGAATGACATACTGCGCGTGGAAAAGCTGACAAAAAAAGGCTTTTTCGAAAACGTTACGTTCTCCGTTTCGCGCGACGACAAGATAGGATTTTTGACTGACAACAGCCGCTCGGTGGCGGAGCTGTTCGACTGCATATTCGGCGACAGCAAGCCCGATTCGGGCAGGGTGATATGGGGCAAAAATATTAAGCCCGCGTATATGCCGCAAAACTACGACAAGTATTTCGAGGGCTGCGCAATGTCGCTTGTCAAGTGGATAGACCAGTGGTCGGAAAACCACGAGCAGGAATACCTGCGTTCGTGGCTGGGTAGATTGCTGTTTTCGGGCGATGAGGCGTTAAAGCCGGCAAACGTGTTGTCGGGCGGCGAAAAGGCGCGGTGCATGCTTGCTCGTATGATGTTGCTTTCGCCCAATTTCCTCATGTTTGACGAGCCGACCAACCACCTCGATTTGGAGAGTATAACCTCACTCAATAAGGGCATGATAAATTTTAAAGCGCCCATACTGTTCATCACGGCGGACGAGGAAATCATGTCGTCGGTTGCCAACCGCATAATCATAATAGAAAACGGCGTCAAGGCGTACGACCGTCCCGTGACTTACGACGAATATATTGCAACGTTATAGGGCATTAGCACATATATAATTTCGTTGACTAACTTCAAGTAAAAGAGTATAATTAAAATATGGTTAATATCGGTATAAACGGAGTTATTCTCCGCGTAAAGAACAACAATCTCGGCGATCTGTGGAACCTTCCCGTCCTCGGCAAAACGATGGAGGAGTGGGTAGCGGGTGCGCTCAACGTGCCGTGTCAAGCTATTGAATCGTCCACTGTAATCAACATTGCGGAAAAGATCAAGCCGCTTATCGACCGCACTAAGCCGATAACGGTGGTGCTTTACTGCGACACGCCGCTTATCACCGCCAAGACGGTGGAAAATGCTATCCGCCAGCTGACTACGCAAAACGCGAACGTTGTAAAGCTGCCGCGCGGCTCGGTGTTCAAAACCGATTATATTTACAATACCGAAACGCTTTTTCCGCAAGCCCCGACGGGCAGCGGCGAGTTTGAGGCTGTCACCGACTGCGAAAGCCTGTCGCGCATAACCGATTCGTTGCGCCGAAGAATACTCAATTTCCACGCGGGCAACGGCGTGCTTATTACCGATTACAAAAACGTGTATATCGACAGCGACGTCGTTATAGAGCGCGGCGCGGTCGTGGAAGCGTACAACTTTATCAAGGGCAAAACGGTCATCAAAGCTGATGCGCACATTATGCCCAACAACTATATAGAAAACTGCATAATCGGCAAGGACGCGCGTGTGGACAGCTCGCGGCTTTATTCGAGCATTGTAGGCGAGGGGACGCGCGTAGGCCCGTTTGCTTACATTCGCCCCAACAGCGTTATAGGCAAGGAATGTCGCATCGGCGACTTTGTCGAGCTTAAAAGCTGCGTAATAGGCGACGGCTGCAAAGTAAGCCATCTTACGTATATCGGCGACGCCGAGCTGGGCGCCGAATGTAACGTCGGTTGCGGCGTGGTGTTTGCCAACTACGACGGCAAGGACAAGTACAAATCAATCGTCGGCAATCGCGTATTTATAGGCTCCAACTCGAATATAATCTCGCCCGTGCATATAGCCGACCATGCGTTTATCGCGGCGGGTTCTACCGTCACCGACGAGGTCCCCGCGGAAGCGTTGGCGATTGCGCGCGCACGGCAACGGAATATTCCGCACTGGGCCGGCAATAAGTACGCGCCGCCCGTGGGTAACGAAAATCCTTCGCCGTACAGGCTTATTCAGGACGAGGAAGGAATTATCGACGGCGCCGCAAGCGAAACGGAGAATAGCCCCGAACAGTCTGAGCCCGAGAAAAACAGCGACGACAACAACGGTTACAACGGCTAAATGCCGCAGTAAACATAAATCCTTTGGAGGCAGCAAATGATAGCACACGGCAATAAGGTTAAGTTGTTTTGCGGCAACGCGTGTCGAAAGCTTGCGCAATCGATAGCTGACAATATGTGCTTGAAACTTTCCGAAGCGGAAGTGGGCCAGTTCAGCGACGGCGAAACGTCGGTGTCGATAGGCGAGACCGTTCGCGGTTGCGACGTGTTTGTAATACAGTCCACGTCCATTCCGACCAACGACAACCTTATGGAGCTGCTTGTAATGATCGACGCGCTCAAACGCGCTTCGGCGGGCAGGATTACAGCCGTCATTCCGTATTTCGGCTATGCGCGGCAGGACAGGAAAGCGCACGCGCGCGACCCCATTACCGCCAAGCTTGTGGCCGACCTTATAACCACCGCAGGCGCGGATAGAGTACTTACAATGGACTTGCACGCGCCGCAAATCCAAGGCTTTTTCAATATCCCCGTCGATCACCTTTTGGGCGCGCCCATACTCGCAAAAGCGATTGCGGGCGAGCAATTTATAAAGGAAGCGGGCGACGACCTTGTAGTAGTATCGCCAGACGTCGGCTCGGTGGGCAGGGCGCGGCAAATGGCGCAAAAGCTCAATAAGATGCTTGCAATCGTAGATAAACGCCGACCCAAAGCCAACGTTATGGAGGTTATGAACATAGTCGGCGACGTTAGGGGCAAGCGTTGCCTTATACTCGACGATATGATAGACACCGCAGGCACAATCGTTCAGGGCGCGCAAGCGCTGGTGGACGTGGGCGGCGCGACCGACGTGTACGCGTGCTGCACGCACTCCGTGCTATCCGGTCCCGCGATAGAGCGGCTGCAAAACTCGGTCATCAAAAAGGTGTTTATGCTCGACACCATAGAGCTTCCGCCCGAAAAGAAGCTGGACAAGTTCATCACCGTTTCGGTAGCGCCCATATTCGCATCCGCAATATCTTGCATCTACGCCGATATGCCGGTGTCCAAGCTGTACGATTAAAAAACAATAATGCAAACAAAAAACTGTCGCAAGTAAAGTCTTGTGACAGTTTTTTATATGCATGTTTTTTTTGTCGCGTAATGTCATAAAAGGTGAGTATTATATGCCTTTCGGCAAAATACTACTCGGTTGGCTGTGTGGGTTCTACCGTAGTTTAATCCTGCGCAAAAATTTCGTCGTACTCGACGTTTAATATTTGTTTAAGCAATATGATTTCGTCGGGGTAGAGGTGGCGTTTGCCAATCTCTATTTTGGCAACCGCACTGCGCGTTATGTCGCACCCGTTTATTTGCAGCTTGGTCGCAACGTAGTCCTGCGTAAATCCCGCTTTCTCTCTAAGTCGCCTAATGTTGTTGCCTATGCGCGTTTCTATTTGTGCGTTCATATAAACTCCTTATAATATTTTTTGCACCTATATAAGTGCAAACACTTGACACCATTATATTATTGTGGTAATATTATTTTGTTCCTATATGAGAACAAAATAAACTAATCGAAAATTAAATAACGATTGTGTTTGTAATACGAAAGAAGGAGATATGATGGAAAAGAAGCTTTTGGTAAAAAGAATAGTATACATTGCTATTTGTCTTGTGCTTGTCGTTGTGTCGTGTATAATGTTTTACGATTTCAATTCTGTCAAAGTAGGAGAAGGTAGCGGAACTAATGCACGAATATCGTCTATGAAAGAAATGGGTGAAATGCTTGAAGCATTCTCGCCTCAATTGAACGGCTATAATTTTTCGGAAGAAATATCTGAATTAAGCGAAGATGAGGAAGACGTTGAACAGTCTGTCGGTAAGTATAAGAGTGTTACGTTTAGCGAGGAATCTTCCGCATATGTAAAAATGGATTACAGCAGTAATTCGACCGACAATGGGTTTTCGATAGCTACATATCAGCGGTTTATGCAAGTGTATATAACCGAGAATGCCACTTTTTATCATTCCGAATGTACTGCTACAATCGACGCCGAAACATCGACACAGAAAGACAACAAGACAGAGGTATCTAAAAGTTATAGCGATATATCGCTTAATATAGATATACTCATAGCTAAAGACCGCGTTATGTTACGGATAAATAAGGCGCATATGGCGGTTAACGGAGTAAACAATTATATGTTTGAGCGAGTGCTCGGAAGGTGGGGTGATTTTACGGCTGATGTTTCGGAAGGTAGAAGGATTATTTCGGAATTTAATTCGGTAAATAGCATGAATTTTCGGATTTTATCCGCTATGGGCAATTGCATAAGTGGATATGACGGCGATAGTTTTAATAAAAAGGGTAGTGTATATTCACTTAAAAAAAGCCCCTTTAAATCGTTTGCAACAACGTTGCTCTCTATTGTTGGCAGTCCGTCATATTTGAATTCTGACGATTTATCAGGAAAATTCGAGGTTGATTTGGGTGACGATACCAACCCCGTTGTGTACTTATCTATCGAAAACGAGTATGAATTAGATAAAGTGACATCATCACAAACAGGAGTCACATTGAAATTCGACTACTTGGAGTACGACGAATTTGAGTTTTCGGCAATTAACAATACGGTTATAAAAGGGTATGACAGCATTTCCGCTTTATCGGCAAAAGAATATGTCGAGCTTATGACGGAGGGAGAATAATGGAAGATACTTTGGAATTGTCGCAAGAACCGCACAAAGAAGAGGCTGTTACTAATATGGAAGCCGACAGTCAGGATAAAAGCCATTCCGTAAATTTTAAGCGACTGGCAATTAAAATATCGGCAGTTTTTGCTACGTGTGTGCAAGCATTGATAGTAATTTGGCTATTGTGCGGTGCGGTGCAGTACTATCGTCATGACATCACAATTGTTTATGCTATAAAGTTGCTTATAAAACTGTTTACAATTAGTCGTGCAACAGTGTATAGGACGCTTTTCGGTGTTGGCGCTTCGGTCATGTATATTGTATTGTTAGCTTTTATGATAAAATGGTTGGTAATTTCAATCACACGCTGTATACATATAGTAATAAAAAAAGACGGCGATGCATGCGAAATATTCGGCGCGTCCAGCATAATATACGACAATTGTTTAAGTTCGCTTAGATTTTTAATTGTTCTTATTGTTGTAGCCGGCTTGATTTCGCCTTGCGAAATTACCGAAGCAGTTATTGCTATTCTTGTGTTAGTTGGAATTGTATTTGTGTTGCGGGAAATAATGATTGTGCTTTTTGATGAAAAAGTGCAGCGAAAGTTAATTCCAGCGTTGATAATAGCGGCAAAGGATATATTTACTTTTATTGCGATGTGCATAATAGTTGCAATACTGAATAACGAATCATTTATGGATTTAATGTACGGTTTGCAAAAAATGTTTAACGGCAATGTGTTTACCGTCGAGGGCGGCGGAGAGGCGCTTGTGTATTCCTTATACACGGATATAGTGGAACCTGTACTGTTTATAGCAACAGCAATTACCTTTATAGTTATGTTAGATGAAATTATCCAGCCGACAGTGGCATATCATTTTTTAACAAAGCATAGGATAATAACTTCCATTGTGCTAACAGGCGTATTGACTGCCGGACATTTGATTTTTAGAATATTGGTGATAAACGGTTCGGCTTTTGAAACGTACATGATTGGCGAATGGTTGCATGCTGTGAGCAAAATATATCTACCGTTATTGTTCATGCTAATAACATTGCACATAGCTTTTACTGCTTTGCAAGTTTCTATTAATAGACGAGCTGTTACGGCAAAGTAAAAACAATAATAAAAAGACCGTCCCCAAATTACATCAATAGGGGACGGTCTTTTTAGTCATTTTTGTGTGCGTCCAAGCACTTTTGTTTGGTGGCTTCGCCGCCGCGCAGGTGGCGCACGCTAAGGTTGTAGTCGAGTATTTTGCGCACGCGCCCGAATAGTTCGGGTTCGAGTATGGGTAGGCGCTCGGTCACGTCCTTGTGTACCGTGGACTTGCCCATTTCAAAGCGCTTTGCCGCGTCGCGCACCGTGCATTCGTTTTCGGCTATGTATTTGCCCAGTTCTACGGCGCGGATGTTTTTGCTGTCATTGTTCGTCATAATGCCCCCTAATTTTTAGCGGTTGTATAATGTATGACCGCTTTCGACAGAATATGACAATAGCAATGCAGAATTATGAATGCAGAATTAAGAATTAGCCGCTTGCGCGGCATTAAGGTTAAAAATTATTGTTGCAATATATTCACACAGTTTATAACTGTGCAAATTTCGACGCTTATAGAAATGGTGAGCTGTACTGCCGATAATTCTGCATTCTTAATTCTTAATTCTGAATTGGCGAAATACTTGACTAATCGGCACGAATTGTCTATAATGTATCTTGAATAAATAGGCAAGGAGTTTATTATGCCCAAAGAATATATTATGACCGCGCAAGGCAAGCGCGAACTGGAAGAGCGGCTCGAACAAATCAAGAACGTTGAGATGCCCGCAATCATAGATGAAATTGCCTCGGCGCGTGCGCAAGGCGACCTTTCGGAAAACGCCGAGTATCATATAGCGCGTGAAAACCAAGCCAAGCTTCAAAACGAGATGGATACCATCAACGAGAAGCTTGCCGGCGCCAAGGTTTTGGACGAAAAGTCGATTAACGACGATATCGTATCAATCGGCTGTGCGGTGGAAGTGCTGGAAGCGGACGTCGAGGAAGGTCTTGCCGCAGTCGAAAAGTGCGGGTTTACTCACACCGATATCATTGCGGGATTTTTGACACGCCTTTCGGTCAACGATATGCGTGCCGACCGCTACCGTCGCGGCATTCTTAACGAGCTTACCGCAGAGGACTTTAAAGTGGCGGGATGTGAGCTTCTTACCTCCAAGCGCTACAAACGCGAGTATCTTTTGGACAAGGGCTTTACCGAAGCCGAGCTTTCCGAAAAGATGAAACCGAGCAAGCTGGACAAGTCCAAATGCGAAGGAATCAAAACTTATACCATTGTCGGCTCGCACGAGGCGGACGCCTTAGCGGGCAGGATTTCCAACGAGTCACGCGTCGGCTCGGCATTGCTCGGCAAGGCCGAAAACGACGTTGTCATGGTCGGCGATTTGTTGTTTAAAATCGTCGATATAGTCGTTGATAAGAAAGCGGTTAAGAAATAAAACAATAATTTACATTGCACCGATAAAAGGCAAAGGATTATGGCAGAACAAAACAATAATCAAAATAATAACGGCGTAGAAGTCGAGCAGGACGTTGACGCGTTGAAGGCTGTGCGGCTTGCTAAGCTGCAAGCGCTGTGCGAGGCTAACGCCGATCCGTTTAAGATAACCGAATTTCCCGTCGATACGCATGCCGCAGACGTGACGAGTGACCCGCAAGAGGGCAAGACAGTCACCATAGCGGGCAGGCTTATGAGCAAGCGCGTTATGGGCAAGGCGAGCTTCGGCCACGTGCTCGACAGATCGGGACAAATCCAGATTTACGTTAAGTCGGACAACCTCGGTCTCGAAGCTTACGACGGATTCAAAAAGCAAATAGACATAGGCGATATTATAGGCGTGACGGGCGATGTGTTTGTCACTCACCGCGGCGAGGTGTCGGTTGCCGTAAAGCAGCTCACTCTTCTTTCCAAATCGCTTACGCCGCTGCCCGAAAAGTGGCACGGGCTTAAAGACAACGATATCCGTTACCGCAAGCGTTACCTCGACCTCATCGTAAACAACGAGGTCAAGGATACGTTTATCAAGCGCAGCAAGATAATTACGGCTATCCGCAGCTATCTCGACGCTGACGGATTTTTGGAAGTGGAAACGCCCATACTCAACACGGTAGCGGGTGGCGCGGCGGCGCGTCCGTTTATAACGCACCACAACACCCTCGACCTCGATATGTATATGCGCATTGCGCCCGAGCTGTATCTTAAACGGCTTATAGTCGGCGGGCTTGAACGGGTGTACGAGCTGGGCAGGAACTTCCGCAACGAGGGCATGGACATCAAGCACAATCCCGAGTTTACTATGATGGAGCTGTATCAGGCATACGGCAATTACGAGGACATGATGAAGCGCACCGAGGACATTTACCTCGCGGCGGCGCACGCTATCGGTCTGGGCAACAAAATTACCTACCAAGGCAAGGAAATAGACATTTCCACGCCGTGGCGGCGCGTTACCATGCGCGATATCGTTAAGGAAACGGTAGGCGTGGACTTTATGGCGCTTACCAAAGAGCAGGCGCAAGCCGAGCTTAAACGGCTGGGACTCGACCCCGAGGGCGACAAGAACGCCGCCGAATGCATGTACGTTGCGTTTGACAAGCTTGTGGAAAGTACGCTTATACAGCCTACGTTTGTCACAGGCTATCCCATCGAAATTTCACCGCTTGCCAAAAAAGACGGCAACGGACTTACGTACCGCTTCGAGTTCTTTATAAACGGTTGGGAGGGCGGCAACGCTTACTCCGAGCTTAACGATCCTATCGACCAAGCCAAGCGGTTTGAAACGCAGCGCGCAATGATGAAAAAGGGCAACGAGGAAGCGCAAGCCGCAGACGACGACTTTGTGGAAGCGTTGGAATACGGCATGCCTCCCACGGGCGGACTCGGCATCGGCATTGATAGAATGATTATGCTTTTGACGGACAGTGCCTCGATTAGGGACGTAATTTTATTCCCTACAATGAAACCGAGAAAAAATTGAGTTTAGCGGATCAACTAATAAAAGCCGCGGAGGGAGATAAGCTACGGCTTCACACCCCAGGGCATAAGGGGTCGGTTTTCGAATTCGATTTGACCGAGCTTTCGGACGGGAGCTTTCCCGCCGAGTACGTGCACGACGCCGAAAAGCGTGCGGCGAACATTTACGGCGCACGGCATGCGCACTATCTTTGCGGCGGAAGCTCGCAGGGTGTAAAGGCTTCGATATTCTATTCGGGTGCCAACGCCGTTGTAGATATAAATTCGCACCGCTCGGTGTTCGACGGATTTAAGCTTTCGGGCAAGCAGTGCGTTACGGCGGGGGAACGCGGAAGCGCCCGTCCCTTAACCGTAAAGCAAATCGACGGTGCAATCACCAAGGATACTCAGGCGGTGGTTGTAACCACCCCAACGTATTTCGGGTTTTGCGCCGACATAGACGGCATTGCCGATTACTGCAAAAAGCGCGGACTTTTATTTATAGCGGACAGCGCGCACGGCGCGCACTTCGGGTTTTCGGACAGGCTGCCCAAAAGCGCCGTACGAGTTGCCGATATATGCAACGTGTCTACGCACAAAACGCTTAGATCGCTTACGCAGTCGGCATTGCTTTTGGATAATCTTTCGGACGATAACAGTGCACGTTTGCGCGATTGCGTGGATATTATGGGCTCTACAAGCCCGTCATATTTACTGTATGCCACGATAGACGGCGCGGTAAGCGATGCGGCGGACAAGTCAACCGCCGCGGCATACAAGCAGTTGTACGGCGCGGTGACAAACATAAAAACGGAATTTCCGTTTTTGAATAACGACGATTTTACAAGGCTTGTGCTGGATTGCTCTAAGCTTGACATATCGCCGTCAAAGCTCAACAGCGCACTCGCGCGGCGGGGCGTATACTCCGAGCTTGTGACGGACAAATATATAGTATTCATACTTACCGCCGAGGACGCGCCCAAGCATGTATTGTTACTGAGCGAGGCGTTACACGGCGGTTTAGAGGAGATAAAATGAATGGCGGCAAGTTTATAGTTATAGAAGGCGTGGAAGGCGCAGGCAAAAGCAGGCAGTGCGCTTTGCTTACCGACGCGCTTAACGCGGCGGGATATTCCGCCATACTAACGCGCGAACCGGGTGGCGCCAAGCTTGCCGAGGCTATACGCGGTCTATTGTTAGACCCTGCATTTTCGCCCGACGCGGTAGCCGAGCTGTATTTGTATTCGGCGGCGCGGCGCGACCATCTGAACAAGGTTATTTTCCCTGCGCTGGACAGCGGCAAGGTTGTCGTGTGCGACAGGTTTATATATTCGTCAATGGCGTACCAAGGCTACGGGCGTGGGCTGGATTTGAATTTTGTCCGCCGCGTCAATCAAATAACGATAGCCCCGCTCAAAATTGATTTGGGGATATTTTTGGATATTACGCCCGAAGCGGGATTTGCGCGCAAGGGCGGCGCCGACAAGGCGGACAGGCTGGAACGCGAAAGCTTGGAGTTTTTTAACCGCGTTTACGCCGGCTTCAAGCAAATGTGTGAGGCGGGCGAGCTGACCGCAATAGACGTTTCCGGCACAAAGGAACAGTCCGCTGCTAAGATTTGGCAGGCGGTAAGCGCCGTACTATGAGCGAACTCGGCCTTAAAAAATACTCATACCTTTATGCGGGGTTGGACTGCGTAAAAAACGTAAGCGCGGACGCCTCCGCAATACTTTTGAGTGGTGAGGACGACGAGGGACTTAAAGTCTTGTCGCGCATTGTCGCGGCACGCTTATGCGGAATAAGCGACAAGCAAGCGTTCGACGAACACGCCGATATAATAGTCTATCCGCGTTCGCTTGACGAAAAAAAGAGCAAGACCAAATCGGGCGGGGAAAAGAGCAAGCGCTACGCAATATCGGTGGACGACATAAAAGAGATTTTGGACTCGCTGTACCTCACGCCGTTCGAGCTGAAAAACAAGGCGTACATTATAGAAAACGCCGAGAGCATGAGCGAGATTTGCCAAAATAAATTGTTAAAATCGCTGGAAGAACCGCCGCCGCGCGTATGCTTTATATTGTGCTCAAGCGGCAAGCTTTTGCCTACGGTGGAATCGCGTTGCAACAAGATTGAGCTTCCGCCCTTCGATATAGCGGTGGTGGAACGCGAGCTCGGTAAGTTTCACAAGGTCGGCGCAGCCGTAACTCTTGCCGCGCAGGCGAGCCGCGGCAATCTTGGCACTGCCGAGCGCATACTTGCCGACGCAAGCTTTGCCGATACGTATGCCGCCGCAAAAAAACTGCTGCTACTGTCTAACGGCAGTAAAATGTTTGCGCATGCGGCGGCCGTTTACGAAAAGCTGTCGCGCGACAAGGTGGACGGACTGCTCGGTGTAGTCGAGTATTTGCTTAACGATATTGCGCGTTACTGCATAGGCGTTGACACAGTTTTCGACAGTAAAGATATTGCCGAAATATCCGGCGGGTATACGCCGCAATCGGCCGCGCTCGCTGCCGAGGCGGTGCGAGAAGCAAAAAAGCACAATGCCGCCAATTGTATGCCTCAGGCGGTTATGGACACACTTATATTAAAGATTATGGAGGTAAAAGCACAATGCCGAAAGTGATAGGCGTCAGGTTCCGCACTTCGCCGCGAATGTACTACTTTGCGCCGACGGAGGGCGAGGAGTACGTTAAGGGCGCAAAGATAGTGGTGGAAACCCAGCGCGGCGTGGAGCTTGCCACGGTTATATTACCCGTTACCGAAGTGACGGAGGACAAGATAGTCGCGCCGCTAAAAGGCGTTTTGCGCATTGCTACGGAGAGTGACCTCGAAGCGGCTTCCGCCGACGAAAAACAAAAGCAAGAGATTATAGCCACCGCCAAGCAAAAGGTGGCGGCGCGCGGACTGGAAATGAAGATTGTGGACTGCGAATTTACCGTAGACCACAGCAAGCTGGTGCTGTACTTCACCGCCGAACAGCGGGTGGATTTCCGCGAGCTTGTGCGCGATCTTGCTTCGGCGTTTCATATGCGCATAGATCTAAGGCAAATCGGCGCACGCGAGGAGTGTAAGCTTATCGGCTCGCTGGGCGCGTGCGGTATGCCGTGCTGCTGCGGCAGGTTTGAATCGGATTCCGAACACGTGTCCATTAAGATGGCTAAAAATCAAAACCTTGCGCTTACGCCCAACAAGATTAACGGCATGTGTGGACGGCTTTTGTGCTGCCTTTCGTACGAGAACAAAACGTACGAGGACGTTGCCCGCCGCAGTCCGAAGGTCGGATCGTGGGTAACATGTCCGGACGGCAGGCGGGGCGCGGTAGTGTCGGTCACGCCGCTCACCGAAAAGGTGCGCCTGCGCGTAGGCGACGAGGAAAATTTCGAGTTTGTGGAATACACTCTTAATGAGCTCAATGGCGAGGGCAAAGGCAATGTCGCGCCGCAACCCGAATTGGACGTCGAGCCGCCGCCCGAACGTGGGGAGCGTAACAACCAAAACAATAACAACCAAGGCGGTAACCAAAATAACGGCGGACATAAACACGGCAAAAACAAAAATCGCCAAGGCGGGAACGGACAAAACAAAAATAATAACGGCGGCAGTCGTCCCGATAATAACGGCAACAAGCAAAACCGTCCCGACAAGAATAATAACAACAACAATAATAACAAAAACAACAATCAGGACAACAACCAGAATAACGGCGGCGGCAAAAAGAAAAAGCATAAGTTCAACCGCAACAAGCGTGGCGGCGGCAAGCCGCAAGACGGGCAAAATTCTAACGGCGGACAGAAGCCGCAAAGCTCTCCGCAAGAGTAATATAATTGTTCGCAGTTGCTAACCGTAAAAATAATTTTTTGGCGTTGACAAGTTTCGCGGTTTGTGCTATAATTACCGTATAAATTTATGGAGGTTGTACCATGGCACACAAAATTTCCGATGAATGCGTAGCGTGCGGCGCTTGCGCAGCGGCTTGCCCCGTAAATGCTATCAGCGAGGGCGACGGCAAGTACGTAGTGGATGCGGACGTCTGCATCGACTGCGGCGCGTGCGAGGGGGAATGCCCGACGGGCGCCATTACCGAATAATCAATAAGGTAATTTCGTAAAAATATTCGAGTCGCAGTCTATTCCGCGGCTCGAATTTTTTATATACAAAAATATCATAAGGGGATATTATGATTTATTTTACTTCCGACTTGCATTTGGGACACAAGAACAGTATAACAATCAGTTCGCGCCCGTTCACCGATATCGAGGAAATGGACGAGACGCTTATAAATAATTGGAACAACCGCGTAAAGGTAGACGATACGGTGTATATTATCGGCGATTTTGTGTGGGAGAGCAAAGACCCGTTTGCTTATTTGCCGCGCCTTAACGGCAAAAAAGTGCTTATAGCAGGCAATCATGATTACAAGTGGTTAAAGCGGCATGGCATGGCAATCGTGGCGGATGACGGGCGTGTCGAATTCCGCGATTATTCCGAGTATTTTATAAATATCGCGCAGTATGTCGAAATGTCGCTTGACGGTGTGGCTGTCACACTCTGCCATTATCCGATGCTCGAATGGAATGCAAGTCGCAAATACGGCGGATATTTGATACACGGGCATATCCACAACAGCCGAGACAAAAAGTATGTGCCGTTGTGGGTGCTTCCGCACGCTCTAAACGCGGGCGTGGATATAAACAACTATGCGCCCGTTACATTTGACGAGCTGATAACAAATAACGAAAGGTATAAGCTTGCCGCGCTAAGCAGCCCTGTGGATAGGGCAATGTTTTTGGCGGGCAAATATCACATGGGTCAAACGGATAGGGCAGGTAAGCCGTACGTGCGACACCCGATGGCGGTTGCGGAAAAGCAAACCTCGGACGAAGCGCGGTGCGTAGCATTGCTGCACGATATATTAGAGGACACCGATATCGATGTTAAATTACTCGAACAAAACTTTTCGCAAGAGGTGGTGACTGCGGTAAAGCTTATGACGCACGCGAAGGACGTGGACTACTTCGACTACGTGCGCGCGCTCAAAGACAATCCGCTTGCGCGCGCAGTCAAGCTTGCGGACTTAGAACATAACAGCGATTTGTCGCGGCTCAAAACTGTTACCGATCGCGATTTACAACGGCTGGAAAAGTACAAAAAGGCAAAAGAAATCTTGTTAAACGGTAAGTAACGCGCATTACGCCGTGTAGTTTTAATCATACTATATGTGTGAAAAAAGAGTACACAACAAAGTCGTTCGGCAGGAGCGCGGTCGCGCTTGCCGTAATGGGAATGATAGCAAAGCTTATAGGCGCACTGTACAGAGTGCCGCTCACAAATATAGTGGGCGCGGAAGGCATGGGCTTGTACCAAATGGTCTTTCCGCTGTACACAGTGCTGTTAGCGTTTTGCGGTAGCGGAATGTCGGGCGCGGTGTCGCGCGTGGTGGCAAAGTACACTGCGCTCGGCAACGACGGCGCGGCTAAGCGCAGTATTAAAATCGCTATTGTGCCATTGCTTGTCATGTCGGTTGTTTGCACTGCGGGCATGGCTTTACTTCGTAATGTAATATCGGGCGTGCAGGGTAATACCGACGCTGGCGTTGCGTACCTTGCGCTTTGCCCGTCCCTTTTGTTTGCGGGCGGCATCAACGTTTTGCGTGGATATTTCCAAGGCAAATGCCACATGTTCCCGAGCGGCATCAGTCAGCTGATAGAGCAAATAATCAAGCTCGTGCTCGGCTTGTATTTGAGTAGGCTGTTAATGCCGTACGGCGTTAAGTACGCGGTGGCGGGCGCGCTCATCGGCGTGTCGGCAAGCGAGCTTACCGCGCTATTGTATTTGGTAATACGCTACGCCGTGGTGGGAAAAAGGCGGGTAAGCATTAGCAGAGTGCCAGCGCTTGCAACCGAAATATCGGAAGAGCTGTCAGTCGCTCCGCCCGTTGCGGACAAAACCATACTTAAAGAATTGTTCTCGTTTGCGCTGTCAGTGACATTGGGCGCGCTCGTTTTGCCGATAACGCAAATGATAGATTCGGTGCTTGTAATCAACCTGCTTATGCACGGCGGGGCGGGGCGTGAAAGCGCTACCGCAATGTTCGGGCTGTTTGTCGGGCCTGTCGGCACGCTGATTAATATGCCCACTGTGGTAGTGCTGTCGGTGGCTATCGCATTTTTGCCGACCATCACTCGCGCAGTGGAAAAGGGCGAGGATGCGGCGGAGCCTACAAGGAGCGCGGCAAAGTGGATAATGCTGTTTGTAATACCGATAACGGCTGTGTTTTTGGTATTTCCGCAGCACGTGTGCAACGTGCTATACCGCAAGGGACTTACCGCCGAGCAGTTGGCGCTTGCGTCGCAGCTATTGCGCGTGCAAGCCATGTCGGTATTTTACGTGGGAGTATTGCAGCTTTCCACGGCGGTGTTGCAGGGATATAACAAGGCACATAAGCCTGTTATCAATTTGCTTATAGGCGCGTGCTTCAAGGTTGGACTTACGCCGTTTACCGTGCGTGCGTTCGGCATTACGGGCGCGGCGTTTGCCACCACGCTGTGCTACGCCGTTGCGGCTACGCTGTCTATGCGCAGTGCGGCTAAAAAATTACCTATCGGCGCGGACATAAAAAACGCGTTTATCAAGCCGCTCATATTTACTGCGCTTGGCGGGCTGGCGTTTTGGGGAATTGCCGTTGCGCTGCAAAACACTGCCATGCCGTACCTTTGGCAAATGATTATCGCGGCGACGGCGTTTGTTGTAGTGTACTCTTTGGGAATACTCTTTACCGGCGCGATAAATATAAAATCGGAGGTAACGCACTTATTTAAATTCAGGCGCAAAAAGCAACAAGATTTGTAAAAAATTAAACCGATAAATTTGCGCATATTGTTGCTTTTATCTTCTTTCAATGATATAATGGAGTTGGTAAAGCTTGGATAAAAAATCAACCGAGCCAAAGGACGAACACATGATAGATATCAACCTTATACGCAACAATCCGGACGGTGTGGCGGCGGCGTTTGCTAAGCGCGGCTGTGACGCCGACTTAAAGGCTATACTCGCGCTTGACGGCAAGCGGCGCGACATTATCGGCAAGACCGAAGCGCTCAAAGCCGAAAAGAACAAGGTGAGCGCGGACATTCCTCGGCTCAAAAAAGAGGGCAAGGACGTTCAGCCGATATTCGCAAAGATGCGCGAGCTGGGCGACGAGATAGCGGGCAACGACGAACAGTTAAAAGCAGTCGAGGACGAGCTTAGGACTGCATTGCTTTGTCTTCCCAATCTTCCCGACGAGGACGTTGTTGCGGGCGGCAAGGAGAACAACGCGGTGGTCAAGGTTTGGGGCAACAAGCCTGAATTTGATTTCCCCATCAAAAACCACGTTGAGCTTTGCGAGAGCTTGCACCTTATCGACTACGAGCGTGGCGTAAAGCTTGCGGGCAACGGCTCGTGGCTGTACACCGGTCGCGGCGCTTTGCTCGAATGGGCGCTGATTAATTACTTTATCAAGACCCACACGGCGGACGGCTACAACTTTATACTCCCGCCGCATATGCTTAATTACGAATGCGGGCTTGGCGCGGGGCAGTTCCCCAAGTTTGAGGACGACGTTTACCGCGTGGAAACCGCCGAGGGCGGCGCGGCGCGCAGGTTTATGTTGCCTACGGCGGAAACCGCGCTTGTCAACCTTTACCGCGGCGAAATTTTGCAGGAGAGCGAGCTGCCCAAAAAGCTGTTTGCATACACTCCGTGCTACCGCAAGGAAGCGGGTTCGTACCGTGCCGAAGAGCGCGGCATGATTCGCGGTCACCAGTTCAACAAGGTGGAAATGGTTCAGGTCACTACGCCCGACCAAAGCAAGGCGGCGTTTGAGGAGCTTGTAAACAAGGCGTGTGCTTTGGTGGAAGGTCTGGGACTTCATTACAGGCTTAGCAAGCTGGCGGCGGGCGACTGCTCGGCGTCCATGGCGCGCACCTACGATATAGAAATTTGGATTCCGTCCATGGGTATTTACAAAGAGGTCAGCTCGGTATCCAACGCCAACGACTATCAGGCGCGGCGCAACATGACGCGCTACCGCGGCGCTGACGGCAAAATCGGCTACGTGCATACGCTCAACGGATCGGGGCTTGCAACCTCGCGCGTATTGCCCGCAATCGTCGAGCAAAACCAAAACAAAGACGGCTCGGTCACCGTTCCGAAGGTATTGCAAGAGTTCTTAGGCACTGATATTTTGAGGTAGTATTATGTTTGAAAATAACGGCAGAAGAAGAGCGTTCGGCAGGCAAAACGACAGCGAGCAAAACTCGACGGGGTACAGCGAAAAAACTGTGTTTCCAACCGACTTCGGCAGTCCTGAAAATAATAATTACCAAAACGCTTATACGCCGACTGCGCCGCAAAACAACGGGTTCGACGGCGGCTATGCGCAAAACAGTTCGCCGATAGGTGGATATGCTCAGCCCGCGCCGCAAAATTATGCCTATGCACAAAGCGCGTCGCCTGTGGCTACCGCGCAGGTGGGCGAATTGCCTATGGTGTTTGCCTCGCGCACGCACAACGATATTTATATTTACGAATATTCGGATAGGCTGGAATACTATTTAAAAACAGCTACAAGCATGCATTTGTTTAATACGGTAAAAAAAGCAGTAAACACCGAAATACTATCACGTAAAAAGCGGGACTGAAAAACTCAATCCCGCTTTATTGTTTAAGTAAAGTATTACAGCTTGCTTTTGTATTCGGTACCCCAGTCTACCATGGCGTCTAAAACGGGCTTTAACGTTTTGCCCAGCTCGGACAGGGAATACACCACGCGCGGCGGCACTTCGGCAAAAACCTGTCTGTTTATTATACCGTCGTTTTCCAAAGCGCGAAGATTATCGGTTAAAACCTTTTTGCTTATGGCTGGAATGGTCTTGGGAAAATCGCTGAACCGCTGTTCGCCGTTGTAAATCAAATTGCGTATTATAAGCAGCTTCCACTTGTTGCCGATAAGCTGTACGGTAGTGGCAACGGGGCATTCGGGTAATTCTTCGCGCGTCAGCATAGTATTCACTCCTTTTTTCGCATTATAGCAAATATCCACGCAAAAGTCAATAGTTCAAAATAGAAACTTAGTAACAAATCTATTACCGAATAATAAAAAAGTAACTGTATTGTATTGCGCTTTTGTAAGTGATATAATGAGAGCAACAAACAATCATTGGAGGTTGCATTATGAATTACAACAAAATCACTATCACTAACGAGCCGCGCATCGAGCTTCATGACGCATTGGGACTGACGGGAGCCGAGATAAGCATAAATACTTTGCCCGCCGGTGCGAGCGTGCCGTTTGTTCATTCGCACAAGCAAAACGAAGAAATTTACGCCGTTATAGAAGGCAAGGGCTATGCCGTAATCGACGGCGAAAAAGTAGTTTTGACTGCCGGCGATTGGTTGCGCATCCCGCCTGCGGCAAAACGCCAATTCTTTGCTGCCGACGACGCCGGTATAAAATACATTTGCATACAAGTAAAGGAGAATTCGCTGCAAGGTTACACAATGACCGACGCAGTAGTGTAGGAATGACCAAGTTAGACCGTTTAATCGAAATACTTTGCGCAGAGCGCGGTGAAGATGTGCCTGTTCTTTCCGAAAAGGAAAAGGGTAGGTACTTTCGCGCGCTCGTAAATGTGCGCATGCCAAAGCAGGCAAGCGAGGAATTTTTGCGGCTTCAAGACGAATACCTGCAAGAGCAGTTGCGCATTAAAGGCGTAATCGGTATTGCCGAGCTGTCGCCTGTGACGATTTCGCCTGATATTTATCTTGGGCAAGGCGATATAACCACGCTCAAATGCGATGGCATAGTCAACGCCGCCAATTCGCAAATGCTCGGCTGTTTTCATCCTAATCACGGTTGTATAGACAACGCAATCCACACATTTGCGGGTGTGCAGCTGAGGCAAGAGTGCGCGGAAATTATGGAAGCGCAGGGCAAGCCGGAACCGACGGGCAGCGCCAAAATCACACGCGGCTACAACCTGCCGTGCAAGTACGTTTTGCATACCGTCGGTCCGATAGTTTACGGCGGACTTACAAAAAAGCACGAGGAGCAGCTTGCAAGCTGTTACCGCTCCTGTCTCGAACTTGCCGATGCAAACGGTTTGCAAAGCATAGCGTTTTGCTGTATTTCTACGGGCGAATTTCACTTTCCTAATGACCGCGCCGCCGAGATAGCTATTGCAACGGTTGGCGAATACAAGCAAAAAACGCACAGCAAAATCAAAGTTATTTTCAACGTTTTCAAGGATTACGATTATGACATTTACGCAAGACTGCTCGGCGCAAATTAAAAGACTGCAAGCCGCGTTAGATAGTGTGGATTATGTTATTATCGGCGCGGGCGCGGGACTTTCCACGTCGGCGGGGTTTACCTATTCGGGCGAACGCTTTCGCAAGACTTTCGGTGACTTCGAGCAAAAGTATAATTTTTACGATATGTACAGCGGCGGATTTTATCCGTATTCCACGCCCGAAGAACATTGGGCGTATTGGTCGCGGTACGTTCTTATCAACCGCTACCAAGACCCGCCCAAGCCTGTGTATAACGAGCTGTACGAGCTTGTAAAGGACAAGAACTATTTTGTCATTACAACCAACGTAGACCACTGCTTTCAAAAAGCGGGGTTCGATAAACGTCGGTTATTCTATACGCAGGGCGATTACGGCTTGTTTCAATGCTCTGTGCCTTGCCATAACAAGACCTACGACAACGAGGACATTATCCGCCGCATGGTCGCCGAACAAAAGGATATGAAAATCCCGACCGAGCTCATTCCGCGCTGTCCCATTTGCGGCAAGCCTATGACGATGAACTTGCGCGCCGACGATAAGTTTGTGCAGGACGACGGCTGGGACGAGGCGTGCGCGCGGTACGAGGATTTTGTCCACAAGCATAAGGATTCGCGCATACTGTTTTTAGAACTCGGCGTGGGTGGCAACACGCCCGTGATAATCAAATATCCGTTTTGGCGGCTTACAAGCCAAAATCCGAAGGCGACTTACGCTTGCATAAACTACGGCGAAGCGATGTGTCCGCCGCAAATCGAAAGCCGCTCCATTTGTATTAACGACGATATAGGCAATGTTTTGTCGGCGATAAAGAGGGAAATATAATGCACGATATTTGGAATCCGTGGCACGGCTGTCAAAAATGCAGCGAGGGCTGTGCTCACTGCTATATGTATTATCTCGACAAAACGCATAACGGCGGCGACAGCTCGGTCGTTACGAGGACAAACGGCTTTTATTATCCGCTGGCTAAAAATCGCGACGGCAGCTACAAGGTAAAAAGCGGGGAGATGATACGAGTATGCATGACGTCCGACTTTTTTGTGGAAGGCGCGGACGAGTGGCGCAACGAGGTTTGGAATATAATTCACGACCGACCGGACGTCAAGTTTTTTCTATTGACAAAACGCCCACAGCGCGTAAGTAAGCTATTGCCCAAGGACTGGGGCGACGGCTGGGAAAACGTGTTCTTCAACATTACGTGCGAAAACCAACGCCGTGCCGACGAGCGCATACCCATACTGCACGATCTACCGTTCAAGCACAAAGGTATTATGACCGCGCCGCTAATCGGCGAAATATCGATAGCTAAGTATTTGGAGCAAGGTCAAATAGAGCAGGTGATTTGCGGCGGGGAAAACTACGACGGAGCGCGACCGTGCCATTACGATTGGGTTAAAAAGCTATCCGACGAGTGCAAGGCGTACGACGTAACCTTTGCGTTTATAGAAACGGGCAATTATTACGTAAAGAACGGCAAGACTCAGTTTATAAAAAGCAAAATACGCCAAACGTATATGGCGTACGCGGAAGGACTGTCGCACAGCGGCAAGCCTATCGAATTTAAGCTTACGGATAGGTTTGGATTGCCTATTCCAAAGAGCGAGTTATACGTTCCGCATTATCGAGCAAACTGTCAGCGTTGCGGAAACAAACTTATTTGCAACGGCTGTTCCAACTGCGGCAGGTGTTATAAATAATTCTCGGCGGCGTATTCATCGCGTGATACGGGCTACGTTTGGTTCGGCAGCTTGGTCACGTACGTCTATGTACGCTCCCGTCGCCGCCTTGCCAACTGTTGCCCGTCTGACGCGCGTCTTCGCCGCCGAGGCTTGGTCACTACTGCAAGGCTTGCCCGAGGATATTTAATTTTTGCGCCCGATAAGAACGTCTATATCCTCGTCGAAATAATCGGCAATCTTGCATAAATTTTCCAGCGTTATTTCGCGCTGACACAACAAATACCGCGACAACGTTTGTTGCGGTATTCCTATTTGTTTGGAAAATTCGTTTACCGACATATCGCCTATAAGCAACCGTAAATTGTACGCGAAATTTTGTTTATAATTACATTTCATAAAATGATTTTACACCGCTTGGCGTAATCTATTTGACATTACACCAATCGGTGTGATATTATGTACAAAAGATTGCTTTCTTATAAGCGGAGGAAAACATGGCTATCAAAAAAGATAAGGCGGGGCTTAGCGTAAGAGAGGAAACGATGGGGCGCTTGTACGCATTGCGCGCCGGCCTTTCCACTGTTGCGAGGGAAAAGGAAATCGCGGATAGCATAATGCAGCAAGCGGAAAACGCAAAAAAGAATAAGATTTCAAATGCCGACATTAGAATTAAGAATGCGGAAAATAATTTAGAACAGCTTAAAAAGAACAAATATTCTACGGAAAGAGATAGAGGATATCTTTATAGAAAGGCTGAAAGTCAAAGCTTATTTGTGCGCATACTTGCATATTCCTTTATCGTGTTTATGTGGTTATTGGCAATATCGCCGTTAGGATACGGCGCTGCACATATTTGCTGTTTTTGTGGTTTTTTCGGAAAAAATTGGGACAAAAATCCAATGCTTGACGCTTTGTTTACGTGGACTATGTTCAATACTTTTTTATCTATTGTGGTATTCATTGCTGCCACGGTAATATTGATTATTATTGCGCGCCGTGTAACTCGCAAAATTAAAATGCAGTTTACATACAGTTATTCGGATAGAAAAAAGGCAAAGCGTCAAATTGCGGATTACGATAATAGAATAAAAATGCAAGAAAAATCTATCGCGAATGCCCAAGAGAGTATTGAAAAAGCAAAAAGACAAAAGATAATCGATATACAAGCCGCCGACATGCATATAGCAAAGGAAAAGAAAAAAGCCACGGAACACGCTATTGCGGGGCTTGCTGTGTTAAACGCCGTCGAAGAGTCTTTTTCCGATATGGTTGACAAAAGAGACTGGGAAAATATTGATGTAATGCTTTATGCTTTGGAAACGCGCCGCGCCGAAAATATGAAGGAAGCATTGAGTTTTGTGGACAGCGAACGCCGTACGGCACAAATAGTGAGCTCTGTTAAAGTTGCGGCTAAGGAGATCGGCAAGTCGATAAACGGAGGACTGCATCACTTGCAGGGCACAATGACGCAACAATTCCAAAAACTTGGCGACGCTGTTGTAAGGCAAGGCGATATGGTTGCGGGGCGCATAAAGGAGCTCGATAGCAAGGTTGACGACAACAGCAATTATGTACAACAGCTTGGGTCGCAAGTAAGTTTGAACAACGCGTTGCGCGAAAAAGCAAACGAGAACATGGCGGCGATTGCGAGCGAGATTAGAGAATATAGAATGGACAGACTGACGTATGGCGGTACATACTAAATAATTCCTTTTTTATAATATTTTGCAATTCAAAACCCGACGAGCATGTGTGTTCGTCGGGTTTTGAAACTGCGCACCGTCTTTGATAATACGCACCGAAGCGTTTTTCCGTCGGTTGACTCCGCTAAAGCTACCTTGTGGCACACGCCACATCTTGTTTAGTGCTGCTGCGGTCAAGCCCTGACACGGTTCGCAAGCAGACGTTGCACAAGACCTTAGTATCAACATCACCTAACGGCAACTGTCCTCCCATACGCAAACCGAGGACGGCGTTCGACCCATCTATAGCGGATTGTAGGTTACAGAGTGCCGCTGCCTCTCCATCTAGCGCAGTACAGTTATTATACGGCATTTGCGGGCAAAAATCAAGCGTTTTTTACGAATTAAGAATTAAGAATGCAGAATTAAGAATTATAAATAAAAATTTTTCCTTGCTTTTTTTCTGAGGTTTTGCTATTATGAAATTACGATAAACAGTTATTTATAAGAATAACAAAAGGAATTAACTATGAAAAAAAGAATTTTAAGCTTATTCGCATTATGTCTGGCGCTGGTCTGCGCTACTGCGGTTTTGGCAGGTTGTGAGCCGCCGTCAAAAGATCCCAAAGAAATACTCGGCGTTTACGTCTTGACGCAAATGAAAGTTGTCTATGCTGACGGCACAAGAAAAGTCCATGACGTGGACTATGAGAACAATGAAAACGAAATGCTTAAGGAGCTTTCCAAACTCGTTTACAAGCATTATAATCACCGTTACGAGGTGGAAAAAAATTCGGAAGATTACGTATTTCGCAAGCTGCGCTATGATGCACAGGTCGAAAAATATGTTACGGTGTACGCTAAGCCCGTTACAGTAGAGTGGGAAAGCGCCAATAATTGTTTCGTTTTGAAAGAAGGGCCCGATGGCAGCTTCGCTTGGCATTATATCTATTCAAACAAAGGCGGTTACTATTACGATGGTCCGTCATTCCATGTAAACAATACATATTTGGAAGTAGAGGAATTCAGAGGCTTTATGCAGGAAAATGATATCAGTTCTCTGTCAATACGTTACGGTCTTGAAAAATAAATTTGTTTTACGGTTTTATGGTTAAAATATAGCCCACTGTACTTCGCTCGAAGTCAGTGGGCTAATTGTTTTTGGTGGGATTATGATTAACCTTGCGGTTTTGTGTGTACGAACGTGTTGGGCATAAACTCGCCGTAAAACATTTGCTGGAAGGCGGCTATATTGGAGTATCTGTCCTTGGGATAGACCGCAAGTGCCTTTAACAGCGTTTTTTCGCGCACAGGCTGTATCTTTACGCCCAGCGCGGACGGAGGTATCATTTTGTCGTTAAGCCTGCGCTCGGTTGCTTCGGGCGGGGGATTGCCGACCAAACAGGTGTATATGGTTGCGCCCAGCTCGTATATGTCCGTCCACGGGCCTTGGCTGCCGCCCTGCGTGTACAGCTCCAAAGGAGAATAACCCTTTTTGAGCACGAAGAACGGCTTTTGTACGTTTTGCGTATATATCGACGCCGCGCCGAAGTCAATAAGCTTAATCATACGATTATCGACGATTTGAATATTTTCGGGCGAAATGTCTTTATGTATAACGCCGTGTTGGTGAAGGCGCAGCAGCGTTTCCAGCACCGAGCGCATAATGTTGAGCGTTTCCGTCATGTGCAACTTTCCGCCGCGACCGTTTATAAAGCGGTGCAAGCTCATGCCGTTTAGGTATTCCATAACGATATACGCCGTATTGTTGGTAAGGAAAAAGTCCAAAATGCTTACAATGCCTTCGAGGTGCTTTATGGAGGTAAGAACCTTTGCCTCCTGTATGAAAGCCGTCAGCCAGTAGTTGAACGCCTTTGCGTTTTCACCCGTGCCTATCTCCACCACGCTCGAGTGGGGCAAGCGGTTGGTGTAGCCCTTGGGGAAGAATTCCTTTATGGCAACGCAAGACGAGGTGTACATGTCGTACGCCTTGTACGTTATGCCGAAACCGCCACGTCCGAGCGGTGCGCCGACGATATACCTACCCGACAGCATTGTCCTCAGCGGCAATGCGCCTATGGGCGACGGATCGTCACCGCGCTTGCCGCACCGCGGGCAAACCCGCGTTCTCGGGTCGAGAGTGGCAAAGCAGTTCATACATATTGAGCGTATATCTCTCGTGTCTTGCATTGTAAATATTATACCGCTATTGCGGTTGTTTGTCAACATATAGAGCGGTTAATTTGAATTTACTTGATTATCAAATTTATATAAAGTTTACAAAAATAATTGACCTTAAAAGGCGTATGTGATAAAATAAAGTTATGAGCGGAACTAAGGTGACAAAGACGCTTGGCGCGTATAGGTTATCTTATAATCCGACAAATTTCATAACGTATGCGTTTGCCGCATTTGTTACATTTGTCGGGCTCGTTTTTTCGTTGAAATTTACTTTTTAGTTGGTGAGATTATGTACAAAAAGGTAGAGGGTTACAATCCGGTCGGCATGGAAAAACGCGTGCTGGAATTCTGGAAGGAAAACGACGTTTTCAACAAAAGTATAAAGCTACGCGAGGGCGGCGACGAGTTTTCGTTCTACGACGGCCCGCCCACGGCAAACGGCAAGCCGCACGTGGGGCATGTTCTTACGCGCACAATGAAGGATATTATTCCGCGCTTTCACACGATGAAGGGCAAGCACGTTCTTCGCAAAGCGGGCTGGGACACTCACGGTCTGCCCGTCGAGCTGGAAGTGGAAAAGTCGCTCAGCATTGACGGCAAGCAGGATATAGAAAAGTACGGCGTAGAACCGTTTATCGCCAAGTGTAAGCAAAGCGTGTGGAAATACAAATCCGAATGGGAGCGTATGAGCGAGCGCGTCGGCTACTGGGCGGATATGGACAAGCCGTACGTAACCTACGACGACAATTATATCGAATCGGTATGGTGGTCGCTCAAAACCATTTTCGACAAAGGCCTTATATACAAGGGACACAAAATCGTTCCGTACTGCCCGCGCTGCGGCACGGCGCTTTCCTCGCACGAGGTTGCGCAGGGTTATAAGGACGTTACCGAGCGCACTGCCGTTGTCGGGTTTAACACAAACTACGAAGGCGGCTGCAAGTTGCTTGCTTGGACTACCACGCCGTGGACGTTGCCAAGCAACGTAGCGCTTTGCGTAAACGCCGAATTCGATTACGTGTTAATCGAAGCGGACGGACAAAAATACGTGCTGGCAAAAGAGCTGGCTAATAAGCATTTCGAAAACTACACCGTGCTTAAAACGGTCAAGGGCGGCGAGCTTGTGGGTGTGCACTACGAGCCGCTGTTCAAAACGTATACAGGCGACGCCGATTGCTACAAGGTGGTTGCCGACGGATACGTAATGCTAACCGAGGGCACGGGCATCGTCCATATCGCGCCGGCGTTCGGCGAGGACGACGCGCGGGTGGGCAGGACCAATGGACTCCCGTTTGTGCAAACAATAGACGAGCGCGGCAGGTTTACCGAGCCGCAATGGCTTGAAGGCAAGTTTTGCAAGGACGCCGACAAGGACATTATAGCCGACCTCAAAAAGCGCGGACTGCTGCTTTCGGCGCCGTCGGTCACGCACAGCTATCCGTTCTGTTGGCGTTGCAACACGCCGCTGCTGTATTACGCGCGATCCACGTGGTTTATCAAGACGACGGCGGTCAAGGATCAGCTTATCAAAAACAATGCGTCGGTCAACTGGTATCCGCAAAGCATCGGCACCGGACGTATGGGTAACTTTTTGGAAAACGTCATTGATTGGGGCTTGTCGCGCGACAGATTTTGGGGCACGCCGCTGCCTATTTGGGTGTGCGATTCTTGCGGCAAAACCGAAGCGATAGGCAGCAAAGCCGAGCTCAAAGAAAAGTGCGGCATAAAAGGCGATATAGAGCTGCACAAGCCGTACGTGGACGGCGCGACTTATAAATGCTCGTGCGGCGGCACCATGCACCGCACGCCCGAGGTTATAGACTGCTGGTACGATTCGGGCTCTATGCCGTTCGCGCAGTATCACTATCCGTTCGAGAATAAGGACGTGTTTGAAAAGACTTTCCCCGCCGATTTCATTTCGGAGGCGGTAGACCAAACGCGCGGGTGGTTTTACACGCTGCTCGTTATTTCCACGCTGCTGTTTAATAAAGCGCCGTTCAAAAACTGCTTGGTGCTCGGACATGTTACCGACGAGCAGGGCCGCAAACAGTCCAAGCATTTGGGCAACGTAGTAGACCCGTGGTCGGTGCTTGACGTAACCGGCGCCGACGCCGTAAGGTGGTATTACTATACCAATTCCGCGCCGTACTTGCCGTCCCGCTTTTATATGCGTGCGGTAACCGAATCGCAAAACAAGTTTTTGGGTACGCTGTACAACACTTATGCATTCTACGTAATGTACGCGGATATCGACAGCTTTGACCCCACCAAGATTGACGGCAAAAAGGTCAAATACTCATTAATGGACAAGTGGGCGCTTTCCGAGCTTAACGAGCTTGTGCAAAAGGTGGACAGCGACCTTAACGGATATAAGCTGTACGAATCGGCGCGCGCGATAGCAGACTATACGGACAAGCTTTCTAACTGGTACGTGCGCCGTTGCCGCGAACGTTTTTGGGTGGGCGGTATGTCCGAGGACAAGACGGCGGCGTTCTACACGCTGTACACTGTGCTCAATACGCTGTGCCGCATATCCGCGCCGTACGTTCCGTTTATAACCGAGGAAATTTACCGCAACATTACGTGCAGTGTGGATAACACTGCGCCCGTTTCGGTGCATATGACCGATTTCCCCAAGGTAAACAAAAAGATGATAGACGCCAAGCTTTCCGCCGATATGGATAGAGTAATCAAAGCGGCGGAGCTGGGCAGAGCGGCGCGCAACAAGAGCGGAATTAAAAACCGTCAAACCTTATCGCGCGTAATCGTTGCGGGCGACTTCCCGTTCGAGTATGCCGATATCCTTGCCGACGAGCTTAACGTAAAAGACGTTGTGGCGGGCGGAGCAAGCGAGCTCACCGGCTACGAGGTCAAGCCGCAACTTAAAACGGTCGGACCTAAGTACGGCAAGCTTGTGGGCGCTATACGCACGCATTTGGCTGACAATGGCGATATAGCGGCAAAAACTGCGCTTGCGGGCGGTACGTACACGTTCGAGGTGGACGGCAACAAAGTCGAGCTTACCAAAGACGATATGCTCATTGCCACGCGCGGCGCCGAAGGATATTCTGTGGAAAGTGATTTAGACATGACTGTCGCGCTGGACGTAACGCTCACCGACGAGCTGCTCAAAGAGGGCGGTGCGCGCGAAATAATTTCCAAGATACAGACAATGCGCAAGAACAACGGTTTTGACGTAACCGACAGGATAAAGCTCTATTATGCGGGCGACGATTTTATAGAGAGCGTGTTCAAAGCGCACGGCGAACGCATAGCCAAGGTCACGCTTGCGCTCGAAGTGAATAAGCTTACGGGCGACGGCGAACAAGCCGACATAAACGGACACGACGCGAGGTTTGCCGTAGAAAAATGTTAGCGCCCGATTGGAAAGACTATAAAATTCTCGGCACGGGCGACGGGCTCAAATTGGAGCTGTGGAAGGACATAATGCTCCTCCGTCCCGACCCGCAGGCGATTTGGCACGCCACAGTCGATTACAAAAAGTTCGACACGCACGCGCGGTACGAGCGCGACAGAGCGGGCGGCGGCAGGTGGATAGTCAACAAGCCTATGCCCGACGAGTGGCAAATTGCGTGGCGGGATTGCAAGTTCTACGTAAAGCCGACGGGCTTTAAGCACACGGGTCTGTTCCCCGAGCAAGCGGTAAACTGGGCTAAGATGTCCGACATTGTGGACGTGTATGCGGCGCACGGCAAGCAAATAAAGATACTCAATTTGTTTGCTTACACAGGCGCGTCGACGGCGGTGCTTGCAAAGCACGGCGCGCACGTAACGCACGTGGACGCGGCAAAGGGTATGGTAGAGCGGGCAATGCTCAACTGTAAGCTCAACGGCGTGGACTCCGCCAACACTCGTTTTATAATAGACGACTGCAAAAAGTTTGTCGCGCGAGAGATAAAGCGCGGAAAGACATACGACGCGGTTATTATGGACCCGCCCAGCTACGGCAGAGGCGCGGGCGGCGAGGTTTGGAAAATGGAAGACGATATTTTCGACCTTGTAAAGCTTACGGTGGGCGTGCTGAACAATCCCATATTCTTTTTGATAAACAGCTACACGACGGGGTTGCAACCGCAAACGATATCCAATATACTCTCGCTCAATTTGCAGGGCGGTAACGTTTCTGCTTACGAGGTGTGTTTGCCTACCGAACAAAAGAACGTGGCATTGCCGTGCGGATGCAGCGGATTATATACAAACATTAAAAGCTAAATTTTCGGAGAAACCGTGGATAACGAGAACACGAAAAACGGCGGCAAGCCCGCCACAAAAATCAAACTGCGCTTGGACGTCAAGGACGTCGTGCGCAAACGCAAGGACGAGGACGCGCAAGCCGAGCCCGACGGCGTTTCCGTTTTGTACGAGGACAATCATTTGCTGGTTGTTTTAAAACCGCAAAACGTGCCTACGCAGGGCGATAGCAGCGGCGATACCGATTTGCTGACCATGCTTAAAAAGTATTTGGTGGAAAAGTACAACAAAGCGGGCAACGCGTATCTCGGCATGGTTCACCGCCTCGACCGACCTACCGGCGGCGTAATGGTTTTTGCAAAAACGAGCAAGGCGGCGTCGCGGCTGTGCGAACAAATACGCGATACTGACGGCGAGTTTGAAAAGACATATCTTGCCGTGGTAAACGGCAGACCGTCCCGCGAGGGCAAAATAGAACACTATCTTGCCAAGGACGAAAAGACCAATATGGTAACGGTAGTGCCGTCGACGCTGGAAGGCGCTAAAAAGGCCGAGTCGGACATTAAGATATTGGACGAGCGCGACGGATTGTCGCTTGTGTCGGTCAACCTTATTACCGGCAGGTCGCACCAAGCGCGCGTGCAGTTAAAGGCGCTGTCATGTCCTATTGTGGGCGACGTCAAGTACGGCGGCGACAAGCTGGTTAAAAGTCCGCACCTCGCGTTGTGGGCGTACAAGCTGACCTTTGCTCATCCAGTAACGGGCGAAAAGCTCAGGTTTTTGGCGCTGCCGCCCGATGAATTCCCGTGGACTGAGTTCGACACCGAAAATCTTATAGATATTGTCCGTCCGCAGGGCAATCATTACAAGCTTTAAATCAGTCACTCAACCTTAAAATAAACAAGGAGAAATATATTATGTTAGATCAAGAAATTTCCAATCTTTTGGCTTACGGACAAAACAGTCTATTGCTGGACGAGCTGGATTGCGCACAGGCGGCGCGGCGCATTTGCAGGCTTCTCAAAATAGCCGACTTTATGCCGACGGAGCCCACCGAGGAGGTTGATGCGGCTACCAATCCTAACAAGCTTATCGCGCCGCTGTTGCAGTACGCTACCGAGCAAAACATTGTCGGCGCGGACGGAGTGCAGCAGCTCAAAGCCGAAATTATGGACGCTATAATGCTCAAACCGTCCGAGGTGAACGACCTGTTTTCCGATACGTATTCGGTAAATAAGCAAAAGGCGTTCGACTTTTTGTACGACTATTCGGTAAAGAGCGGGTACGTCGATCCCGACGAGTGCGCCAAAAACGACCGCTGGGAAGCTAAAGAGCTTAAAAGCAAAATCGAAATCATCATCAACGTTATGCCACAGGCAAAGACGGACAAGTATCCCAAATGCCCGCTGTGCCGCGAAAACGAGGGATTCGGCGCGCGCGCCAATATGCGTACGGTGTCTTGCGATATTGCGGGCGAGGACTGGACTTACTGCTACTCCCGTCACCAATATTTCGACAAGCACGGCGTGCTGGTAAACGCCGAGCATACTCCGATGAAAGAAGGCTTGGACACGGTTAGAAAGTTAGCCAACGCTGCCGACTTTATCGGCGCGGACGGCTTTGTTGGCTGTGATTCTATTTCCGAAAACGGCGGCGCGCTTAACACCAAGCACGAGCATTTCAAAACGGGCTTCCGCACCACGCCTATGCTCAAACAGGGGTACAAGGCGCGACTTAAATCGCAGGAGTATCCGTATTTAGAAATGGGCACGGTGGACTGGTATTCCACGGTAATCAGGTTTGCGCACTCCAACTTTGAAAAGGTTACGGAGTTTGCCGACAAGCTGATAACAGCGTGGAAAAATTATTCCGACGAGCGCATAGTAAACGACGGCACCAAAAACTTTGTCAGCCTTGTTTGCCGCAAGCTTAACGGCAAATACTGCTTTGACGTAGTGCTACGCTCGGCGGGGCTTAAACGCCCGCGCATGGCCGCAGACTACGAGGAAATCAAAGCGGACGCCCTTTCAATAACCGACATTTTAGGCTATTTCGTACTGCCTAACAAATTGTCCGAACAGCTTAAAACCGCACAGCTGTATTTGAACGGCACGCTGCCCTACGACAAGGAAACCAAAATTCCGCTTGCAAAGACGGTTGAACGCCTGTTAAAAGCGCAGGGCGGCACTGTGAGCAAGCTGGAAGCCAAGCTCAATATTCACGACGAGGTGGATTTGGTTTGCGAAAAGATCCTCGCTTCCACATCGATCGATCCCGCCAGCTTGGAGCAATTCCTTACCAGCCTCGATATTCGTCAAATGTAATATAAATAATGCAAGCAAAAACGCCGTGTCACAGTGACGCGGCGTTTTATGTTGAGCGTATATGTATTGTTTACGTTTTATGCTGTTGCTTTGACTATAAATATAATTCCGACTATCATTGCGCCCGTAGTCAAAACAAACACCGCTAGCGCTAAAAAGGAGATAGGGCGGCGGTTGCAGCGAATTTGATACACCGCGCACATACCTCCGCCGAAAATGTATTCGGCAAGCAAGAACAGCGCGCAAATCGCAAGCAGTACGACAAGCGCCCATCGTAACGTTACGTTTAGGCTCGCGCCGCTTGCGCCGACGGCAAGCGCGGTAATTCCCCATACGCACAGCAAAATCAGCCCGCACGATATCACGCTTGCTATTATCGCGCTTATTCCGAAGTATGCGGTTGTCGCTTTTTCGTCGGGGTGGGCGCAAATATCTTGAAATTTTGTGCGCGGCTTTTGCAGTAGGGAAAGCCAGCTCAATGCACATTCAATCGAACTCATAATATTTTTCCTGTATTTATAGGTAACACTTTACGGCAATGTGTGTCCTGCCGATTCGTAAATTTTGTACCATTCGTAATCGGTGAGCGGCACGTCGCAGCAGCCTTGATAAAGTTTTAGGTGCTTGTCGAGCGTGGTTCCGATAACCGCTTGCATACCTGCGGGGTGGTGCAGTATCCATGCAATAGCTACCGCCTCGGGCGTTGTATTGTATTTTTGCGCCAATCCTTCCAACATAAAGTTGAGCGCAAAATACTTCTTTTTGGCATGCGGGGTCAAAAACGCGCCGCTGTAATAATATCCCGTTTCGTCGGTGAAGGAGCATTGCATTGTACCGTAGGTCTGAATGGTTATGTTATTCTTGCGGCAGTATTCCAACATTCCGTCCGCGCGGTCGCATGAACCCGCCACGTTGGCGTTTATTCCGCTGTCAATGATAGGACAATACGCCGCGCTCATTTGCAGCTGATTTACTTGCAGTTTTTGGCTTAACGCGCTTTGCAGGTAATCTATTTGCGCCGCCGAAAAATTGCTTACGCCGAACACGCGCACCTTGCCCGATTTTTCCAGCTCGTCAAACGCTTTTGCGATTTGCTCGGGGCGCATAAGCGTGTCGGGGCGGTGCAGTAGCAAAATGTCTATATAGTCGGTGTTAAGGCGTTTAAGCGAGTCGTTCACGCTCTCTATAATATGGTCATAGCTCAAATCGTACCAACCGCCGCGAATGCCGCACTTGGTTTGAAGCACCATTTTATCCCGCATGCCTTTATTTGCCGCTATGATTTTGCCGTAAATTTCCTCGCACGCGCCGCCGCCGTAGATATCGGCGTGGTCGAACGTGTTTATACCCATATCGAGCGCAAGGCGAACAAGCCGCTCGTTTTCGCCCGGCAGTTTATTTGCAATGCGCATACTGCCCAAAGCGAGCAACGAACAGTTTATTCCGCCTATACTTTTATAATCCATAAAATCATTGTAGCATAAAGGTGGGCAAAAAGCAATAGTAAATATTAAAATACATAATTGATTTGTCAAATATTTTTTTGTTTGCAATAGTTGCCAAATCCTTCTTGACAAGCGAACGCAAATATAATATAATGTATACGTGCGATTTTTGCTTGCACGGCTAAACATTTTTGGAGGTATTATGGACGAACTCATTGTACAAGACGAACAGTCGCTTAAAGCGCTGATCAAGCGCGTTAGGGAAGCGCAAGTCAAGTACTCCACGTACACTCAGGAGCAGGTGGACAAAATCTTTTTGGCCGCCGCTACCGCCGCCGACAAAGTAAGGCTCGACCTTGCGGAAATGGCTGTTACCGAAACAGGCATGGGCATTGTGGAAGACAAGGTTATAAAGAACCACTACGCCGCGGAATACATTTACAACGCGTACCGCGATATTAAAACCTGTGACGTGGTAAGCCGCGACGACTCGTACGGAGTGGAAGTTTTGGCGGAGCCGGTAGGCGTTATTGCGGCTATCGTTCCCACAACTAATCCTACGTCCACGGCAATATTCAAAGCGCTTCTCGCGTTAAAGACGAGAAACGGTCTTATATTCTCGCCGCACCCGCGCGCAAAGAACTGCACGATTGCGGCGGCAAAGGTTATACTTGACGCTGCCGTCAAGGCGGGCGCGCCCGAGGGCATTATCGGCTGGATAGACGTGCCGAGCGTTGCGCTGTCCGGCGCGGTCATGGGCGGCTGCGACCTTATTTTGGCGACAGGCGGCCCCGGCATGGTGAGTGCGGCGTACAGCTCCGGCAAGCCCGCGGTAGGCGTAGGTCCCGGCAATACTCCCGTCATTATAGACAGCTCGGCTAATATCGAGCTTGCGGCGTCATCCGTACTGCACAGCAAATCGTTCGACAACGGTATGATTTGCGCGTCCGAGCAGTCTGTTATCGTAATGAAGGACGTATACGACGCGTTCAAAAAAGAATTGGCATACCGCGGTGCGTATTTCCTCAACGATCAGGAAACGGACAAAGTCCGCGGCACTATACTTATAAACGGCTCGGTCAACGCCAAGATAGTTGGTCAGTCCGCGCCGACGATTGCAAAGCTTTGCGGATTCGAAGTACCGCAAACTGCGAGGATATTGGTGGGCGAGGTAACGTCCGTCGAGCTTGCCGAGCCGTTTGCGCATGAAAAGCTTTCGCCCGTGCTTGCAATGTACAAGGCGGAGGACTTTGAAGACGCGCTCAAAAAGGCGGAAAAGCTCGTTGCCGACGGCGGCTACGGTCATACGTCCGTCATTTACGCCAATGAGTATTCGGCTAAGGACAAGATTGCGCGCTTCGGCGACCTGATGAAGACCTGCCGCATACTTGTAAACACGCCCGCGGCGCAAGGCGGTATCGGCGATATTTACAACTTTAAGCTTCTTCCGTCGCTCACGCTCGGTTGCGGGTCGTGGGGCGGCAACTCCGTATCGGAAAACGTGTCGGTCAAGCACTTGTTAAACTACAAGACAGTAGCAAAAAGGAGAGAGAATATGCTGTGGTTCCGCGCGCCGGAAAAGGTTTACTTCAAAAAAGGCTGTATGCCCGTCGCTTTGCAAGAGCTTAAAGAAATGGGCAAAAAACGTGTGTTTATAGTCACCGACGAGTTCTTGTTCAAGAGCGGATTTTCCAAGCTCGTAAGCGACAGGCTCAACGAGATGGGCATAGTAAACACCACGTTCAGCGACGTTCAGCCCGACCCGACGCTCGCTTCGGCAAAGAAGGGCGCGGAGGCTATGCGCTCGTTCGAACCCGACGCTATCGTAGCGCTCGGCGGCGGCTCGGCGCTTGACGCGGGCAAGATCATGTGGGTGCTGTACGAGCATCCCGAGGTCGACTTTGAGGATTTAGCAATGCGCTTTATGGATATCAGAAAGCGCGTATACAAGTTCCCCAAGATGGGCGACAAGGCGTACTTTGTAGCTATTACGACCACTGCGGGTACCGGCTCCGAGGTCACTCCGTTCGCAGTTATCACCGACGAATCGACGGGCATGAAATACCCGATTGCCGACTATGAGCTTTTGCCCAAAATGGCTATTTGCGATCCCGCGCTTATGATGAGCATTCCCAAGGGACTTACCGCCAACTCCGGCTACGACGCTATGGTCCACTCGTTAGAAGCTATTGCGTCCGTAATGTCCAGTGAGTACACCGACGGCATTGCCAAGGAAGCTATCAAGATGATATTCGATTATCTGCCGACTGCGTACAAAAACGGCTCGGACGAGGTTGCTCGCGCAAAAATGGCCAACGCCGCTACTATGGCGGGTATGGCGTTTGCAAACGCTTTCCTCGGCATTTGCCACTCTATGGCGCACAAGCTCGGTTCATTCCACCACTTGCCGCACGGCATGGCAAACGCGTTGCTTCTTCCCGAGGTTATGCGCTTTAACGCCGTCGAGGCTCCCACCAAGATAGGCACCTTCCCGCAATACGATCACCCCGTGTGCTTGCGCCGCTATGCCGACGTTGCCGAATCGGTAGGCATCAAGGGCAAGACCGACGAGGAGAAGTTTGAAAAGCTTATTACTAAGCTTGAAGATCTGCGCAAGGAAGTGGGCTTGCCCGCAACCATTAAGGACGCAGGCGTACCCGAAGAGCAGTTCTTAAAGACGCTCGACCAAATGAGCCGCGACGCATTCGACGATCAGTGCACAGGCGCCAACCCGCGCTATCCGATGATTGCCGAAATCAAGCAAATGTATCTTAACGCTTACTACGGAAAGGAGGGTAAATAATTATGGCATTAACCGAAATCGCAACCCGTGCCAATAAAACGGTTTACAGAGAAGGCGACCTTTGCTACAAGGTGTTTGCCGCCGACTACAAAAAGTCGGATATATTCAACGAAGTTCTCAACCAAACGCGCGTCGAGGAAACCGGCTTGTTCGTGCCCAAGGTACACGAGGTAAAGCGTTTGGACGACGGCAGGCTTGCTATCGTAATGGATTACGTAGCGGGCAAGTCGCTTGCCAAGATGATAGAGGAAAACCCCGAAAAGAAAGAGGAGTACATCCTTAAACTCATCGATATTCAGCTTTCCATGCACAGACTTACCGCGCCCGAGCTTAACAAGCAGCACGCCAAGTTCACGCGCAAGATAGAGTTGTCGGGACTGGACGCCACCACGCGTTACGAGCTTCAAATGCGCTTGGACGGCATGCACAAGCACAAAAAGCTGTGCCACGGCGACTTTAACCCGTCCAACGTTATTATAACGGAAAGCGGCGACGCGTGCGTAATCGACTGGTCGCATGCCACCATCGGCAACGCTTCCGCCGACACCGCGCGTACGTACTTGTTATTCATGCTCGCGGGCGACACCAAAACGGCGGAGTTCTATCTTAAAAACTTCTGCAAAAAGTCGGACACTGCGTTGCAGTACGTTCAAAACTGGCTGCCCATCGTCGCGGCGTCCCAAATGGTCAAGGGCAAACCGCAGGAACGCGAGATGTTGGCCAAGTGGGCGGACGTTTGCTTGTACTAATTAAGAATTAAGAATGCAGAATTAAGAATTATGAATTACGGATTGCGCTGACGCGCCATTATTAAATTAATAAGCGCATCTCGTAATCCGTAATTTCATTTTAATCAATAATTCCGAATTCCGAATTCATAATTCCGAATTAAATTCTAATCTTTCATTACAGAGGACTCTTATGATACTAAGTGTTTGTGTAGGCAGTTCCTGCCATCTTAAAGGCTCGTACGACGTTATAGAAACGTTCAAGCGGCTCATAGCCGAGCGCGGCTTGGCGGACAAGATCGAGCTTCGCGCTTGCTTTTGCCTTAATAGGTGCAGCGACGGCGTTGCAGTCAAGGCCGACGGCAACTACATACTTGGCGTAAACGGCGCCAACGCCGAACAAAAGTTCGACGACGAAATTTTGCCGTTATTGGGATAGTGCCATGCTGTATCTCGATTTTCAAAAGGCAAACTGCAAAAATTGCTACAAGTGCTTGCGCGCTTGTCCCGTCAAGGCTATCGACGCGCAGGGCGGTCAAGCCAAGATAATAGAGAGCCGTTGTATACTATGCGGGCATTGCACCGTTGCTTGTCCGCGAAACGCAAAAAGCGTGCACAACGATTCGGATGCGATTCTTCGGCTGCTCCAAAAAAGCGATAAGGTTATTGCTTCGGTCGCGCCCGCTTTCGTCGCGTCGTTCGGGCTTAGCTCGTTCGAGCCGATGCGCGCGGCGCTCAAAGCCATAGGCTTTTACGACGCGTTCGAAACGTCGGAGGGCGCGGCGGCGGTAACTGCCGAGTACAAAAAGCTGCTCGCTTCGGGCAAGTACGAAAACTTTATTACTTCGGCATGTCCCGCGGTAAACCGCGCTATCGAGCTGTATCACCACGACGCGCTCAAATACCTCGCGCCCGTCGATTCGCCGATGGTCGCGCACGCCAAAATTTTAAAGAAGCGCTACGAGGGCGCCGATATAGTTTTCGTTGGACCGTGCATAGCCAAAAAGCGGGAAGCCAAGGAAAGCGGCGTGCTATCGGGCGCGCTTACATTTGAGGAGCTTGCCGCCATACTCGCGCAAAAGGGTGTGGAAATAATTGATACTCCCGCGCCCGCCATGCCCAAACAGCAGGCGGAAAAGGCGAGTGCAAAAGCGTCCGCCGAGGTTGCGGCTACTGCCGAGCAGCCCGCGCTCAAAGCCAAGTATTATCCCATATCGCGCGGCATAATCAAGTCGTTCGACGAGTTCCCCGACGGCTACGAATACATAGCGGTGGACGGCGTAAACAGGCTGGACCAAGCCATAGAGGATTTGCTGTCCGTCAAGCACGTATTTTTGGAGATAAACGCGTGCGAGAGCGCGTGCGTAAACGGTCCGTGCTCTATCCGGCGTGCGGGCGGCAGTGTGGAGGCCAACGTCAAGGTGCGCAACTACGTAAGCAGCGTACCCGCCGACGTAGTACCCGATTATCCCGATATATCCAAAATGTTCAAGCCCAAAAAAGCTGGTGACCGAGTACCGTCCGAGGACGAAATAAGGGCGGTGCTTGCAAGCACGGGCAAGCAGTGCGAAGCCGACGAGCTTAACTGCGGCGCGTGCGGATACTCGACCTGCCGTGAAAAGGCGTGGGCTGTAATCAACGGCTACGCCGAAGTGGAAATGTGCGTGCCGTACATGCGCGAAAAAGCCGAGTCGATGGGCAACGTTATTAT
>JAIEBI010000025.1 GCA_029070965.1 Clostridiales bacterium | reverse complement strand
CGTCTGAGTCGACGACGGGCGCCGGCTTGCCAGCCGCGCCGCCGCAGCACGGCGGTCGCGTGCTACGCTGTCCTCGGCGGCTTTTCGCCTATCGGCTGCCGACGGCGCGCCGTTATCGGTATTATTTGCCGTTTGCTCGGTTTTTAACGGTTCATCCTCCGTCGGCGTTTCCTGCTCGACCGCGTCGAACTCGCGCAAAAACTCGTCAAACTCGCTTTCGCTCATTATAGGCTCCACCTGCTCATCCGCACCGAACGTATCGAACGCATCGTCTTGCGCAAAGTCGTTTACTATCGGCTCCGCCGCTATCGGTTCGATAATCGGCTCGGCTATCGGGGTCTCAAACGAGTCCTCCGTCGGCGCGATAATCGGCTCTATCACCGGCTCGGGCGGCTCGTCGCCGTCGGGGTTTACGCCAAAGTCGTCAAAGTCGTCGTCGCTGTCGCTATTGCCGCTTATGTCAAAGTAATTTACGGCGGGGCGCTGGCGCTCGGAGTTGGAATACATATGCTCCAATTCCTTGCGGCGCAAAACGTCGGAATCGGTAAGCTCCTGCGTAGTAAGTATGCGTTCGGTTTCCACAAGACCGGTGCCGTCTATCTTGTGCGTTTGCGCGTCCTGCTTGGCTGCCTCTTTTGCCGCGCGTTTTTCCTCGCGCGTAAGCTTGGTCTTACCGAGCTTTTCCGCTTTTTCCGCCTTTTTGCTGTTGGGCGCGGCTAGCGGCACTTCGGGCACGGCGTCTACGCTTGCGCTTGCAAAGGCTTGACCGCCGCTACCTACTCCACCGCCAAAGTCTTGTATGGCGGCGTTCATGTCCATAACGTCCTCGTCTTCCAAAGCGTCAATGGGCGCCGGTCCTACTGGCTGTTGCTGTTGCTGCGGTGCGGGACGAGCACTACCCATTGTCGGTTGCTGGATGGTTTGACCCTGCTGCGGGGACATAGTGGCGGGAATAGACGCCATTGCTTGCGGAGACACGGTGTACACGCCTTTATCGCCTTGAAGGTTGCGTTTGTAGAACACCGTTTTTACCAAATTGGTATACGGTAATATGAATATAAAGCCCAAGCCCAGCGTTAAGATACCGAGTAAGTACCAGCCTATAAGCGACGCGCACAGCGAAAAGTACATGCCCGTCTTGCCGCTCATTACCTTGCTCGACGCGGTAAGCGCTGCGGACGGCTTCATTTTGGGATTGGCAATGAGCAAATACCCTGCCATTGACGTACGCAATAAATATATTACACCGGGGACTATCAAGCACAGCAACAGCAAAAACGCTATCAACGTGCGCTTTAAGCTCATAAGCAAGACCTTTGTGATATTGCTGCGCGCTATCGTTTCGCCCAGCCGCCTTACGTTGTACGGCTGGCATCTGTACGATACCAAATAGAAATCGGTCATTGCAAAGCTTATCATTCCGGCGCCGACTATCGCTATTATAAGCAATAACGAGCCGTAACATATCATTACGATTGCGGCTATCTTGCTTACCGCCGCGCCCATGCTGACGCACGACATAACAACCAGCGCTATCAGCGTGATGAAAATCGCGAACAGCACGGTGTATACGATAATCGCTTGGTGCATATTAAGCGCGAGCTTTTTTCTTGCCTCGCCTTTTATGTCTTTTATTATCATATTTTACAGTTTACAGCATTTGTCAGGATTTGTCAATACTTTTACTGGCGTGTGTTTATTTTTTACTTGCGTGTGTGTGCTTTATTGATTTATTGACGTTACACCCGAATAATTGTGTTTCGTTAAAAATATCAAAACGCCACTGCTTCTATATCGTCCATAATTATTTTGTCACTCTGAACGAAGTGAGGAGTCTCAACATTATTCTAATTCTTAATTCTGCATTCTTAATTCTTAATTAAAAAGTTCAAATCAAAGCCACTGCTTACTGTGAACGTTTTTCCGTTCAAATATTCCAGGCCGCCTTTAAGTCCCGAAAAAGTTAGCTCCACAGCGGCGAGCATTTGCGTGTCGGGCGCTCCGTCCACCCTTGCTCCGCCGCGAATTCCGTACTTGTGTTCGCCTATTATCGGACAGCCGATAAAGCTTAGGTGCGCGCGGATTTGGTGCGTCCTGCCCGTGTGCGGATATACTTTGAGTACCGCCGCGTCGCCTATCCGCTGTTTTACACTGTACTCGGTTATCATAGTCTTGTAGCCCGCTTTGGGCTTGTCCGACACAAGCGCGAGGTTGCGGTCGTTTAGCAGCTTGGTGTACGCCGTCAGCGTCGCTTTGTCCTCCTTGGGCGCGGGTAGTACAACCGCCTCGTACACCTTTTTTACACGCCTGTCGCGGAAGGCGTCCGACAACTCGCTAAGCGCCTTTTCCGTTTTGGCAAACACTATAAGTCCGGTCGTGTTTGTGTCCAGCCTATGCACGGCAAAAAGCGGCGCGTCGTACAACTGCGGCAAAGCGTCGTACGCCGTGCGTTTGGGCTTATCGAATATTACTATATTATCGTCGTCGTAAACGGTAGCTACGTTTACGGCGTTTCTGTTAAGCTCGTCGGGCACGAAAATATTAACCCTGTCCCCGACAGCAAGCACGGCGTTTTGCTTCGATCTGACGCCGTTTACGCGCACTTCGCCGCTTTTTATCAAAAGGTCGGCGCCCGCCGACGACAGCGCGGGAACATGCCCCGCCAAAAAGGTGGACAACCGTTCGCCTTTATTTACTTGAAACTCGTATTTTTTTCCCATTTGTTCGCCTTACGTAAATTATTCTTACCGTAATCATTACCACAGCAAAAGCCGCAATACACGCCCATACCGTATAGAACAAGCGTTTGTCCACCGCGTACCCTACCGCCGATTGGTAGTATATAAGCGCGCAACCGTATGCGACAAGCGTATGCACGAACACGGACAGCAACGCGCTCTTTATTCCGTTTTCCTTGGCGATTGCCGACAACGTGGCAACGCACGGCACGTACAAACAAGTGAATATCATAAACGACACCGCCGCCGCGCGAGAAGGAAATACGGCGCTCATTCCGCCCAGCGAGCTTATTACCGACACAACCGCTTCCTTGGCCGCTACGCCCGATATAAGCGCCGCGCTCGCACGCCACGACCCGAAGCCGAGCGGAGTAAATATAGGCGCTATAAAGGAGCAAAGCGTGCTCATAATGCTGTTTTCCACCCCGCCGGTAAATCCGTCCGACATAGAGAAGTTGCACAGCACCCACATGATTACGCTTACAAAAAGTACTACCGACCCGACGCGCGACAAAAAGGAAAGCACGTTGTGCCATACCACGCTCAGCACGCGTTTGACACTCGGCACGCGGTACGGTGGCATTTCCATTATCAGCTCGTCGTCTACGCTTTCATTGCGAGATAGCATTTGCATGACTTTAAGCACGACAAGCGCCGCGAAAAAGCCCAAAATATACATTGCCGCCACGACTAAGCCAGAAAGCGAAAAGTACGCCGAAATTGCGGTAAATACCGCAAGCCGCGCACTGCACGGACAAAACGGAGTTGCAAAGGCCGCCCTGCGGCGCGGACCCTCGCCCGATATGCCGCGCGTTGTCAACACTGCGGTTGCCGAGCAGCCAAGCCCCAGCACTACCGAAAACGCCGCCCTGCCGTTAAGTCCGAACTTTTTAAAGAAATCATCGGTAAGGAACGCCACGCGGCTCATGTACCCGCTGTCCTGCAACAGCGCAGTAAGCAAAAATATAAGCACGACCTGCGGCAAAAACGCAAGCACCGCGCCTACGCCGCCCACAATACCGTCGGAGAAAAGCGAACTCAACCACGGCGGCATGTCCGCTTGGCTTACGGCGCTTTGCGCGCGCTCGATTAACCCCGCCAAAAAATTCGAAATAGGCTTGCCCAGCTCGAACGTTATAAAAAACACCACCGTCATTACAAGCAAAAACAGCGGTAGCGCGAGCTTACCCAGCGCGACTTTATCTATTTTTAATGTGCTTTTCGGTACGGAAACGCTTTGCGCCGCACCCGACAATATTTTGTCTATATATCCGTACCTTAACCGCGCGGGCAAATCGATATCGCACCCGCCGCAGGCTTCGCAACCCGCGATATTATGCCCGACAAGCTTTGATATATACTCGTCGCGCTCCATAACTTTGAGCGCGGCAAACTGCTTGGTAAGTTCCGACTTTACGCCGTTTACATTCGACGTGCCGCAAAGTCTTTGCACTTGCGGACCGTATGCGTAATCGGGTATTTTGGGCTTTTTGTTCAACGCCCGCGTAGCCGCGTCGAGTATTGCCGCTTTGGGGTTCTTGTCCTTGACGGAAGTACCGACAACGGGCGCTCCAAATCGCTCGGAAAGCAAAGATAAATCTATCTTGCCGCGCGCCTCATCCATCATGTTGACGGCGAGCACTACGTTTTTATTAAGCTCGACAAGCTGCATAAACATATACAGGTTGCGCCTTAGATTGTTCGCCTCCGCCACGTACACTATTACGTCGTAGTCGCCGAACAAAATATTATCCCGAGTTATTCCCTCCTCCGCCGTGCGGGCGGAAAGCGAATACGCCCCCGGTAAATCGGATATGTACACGTCGCGCGAAAGCCGTTTGGTGCGCACGTCCACGGTTACTCCATGCCAATTTCCCACAGGCTCGTCCGAACGCGTGAGTCTATTGAACAGTGTGGTCTTGCCTACGTTGGGATTGCCGCATAACGCAATTTTCATATCACCTTTCGAGTATCGTTATATTTGCGGCAACGTTCGATTGAATGACGCATGACGTCGACCCGAAATCGACAAGTACGGAATGCTTGTTCCTTGCCCGAACATGATAGTTTGCGTTTAGCAACCCCAAATCGACAAGCCGCCGATGTGTTTGATCGCCGCCGCCGATTTGAGTTACAATGCCGCTGCTGTTTACCGAGCAATCGAAAAGTGTCACGCGCCCTACTTGAACTCCTACTTGAATGCGTTGATAAATTCGATAAACGAGGTCACGTCGCGGAAGTCGCGGTACACCGACGCAAACCGCACGTACGCGATTTGGTCGAGCTCTTTAAGCCCTTCCATGACAAGCTCGCCTATCTTTTTGGACGAAATCTCCTGTTCGAGCGAATTGTAAACCTGCTTTTCCACCGACGCGACAAGCGCTTCGATATCGCGTATGGCGACGGGGCGTTTTTCGCAAGCCTTGATTACGCCGCTTTTTATCTTGTGCGCGTCGAACTGCTGACGCGTTCCGTCCTGCTTGACTACAAGCACAGGCGTCGATTCTATCACCTCGTAAGTGGTAAACCGCTTGCCGCACTGCAAACATTCGCGGCGACGGCGTATGCTGTTACCCTCGTCGGTGGAGCGCGAATCTACAACCTTGCTTTCCGCATTACCGCAATAGATACACTTCATAATACGTTTTTCCTCTCGTAAGTATGTCATGCGAACGATATTACACCGTACACATGTAAAGTATTATATCATACTATTGCGCGTTTGTCCAGCTAATGAACGTATAATTATTCGGCAGTTGCCGCGCCCCAACGCTCAGCGCAGTCGAACAGCATGCACTTTTCGCACTGACCGTCGCAGCCCTTACCTCCGCCGCCCTTCTTTTTGGGCGGAGGCGCGGGTAAAAATTCGGGCTTGGGTGCGGGAACGCATGTCGGCGCGCCGCCGGACAAATCGTGTATCTCGACGAGGATAACGTCCTCGCCGATTTTTTGGATGCACTGCCACGGCACAAACAAATCCTGCGATTTGCCGAACACGCCGCGCTTGCCGTACGGCAAAATTATACCCTTGATCTTGCCGCTGTCCACGGCGAAAATAAGGTCGATAATATGCCCCATTCTTCGCCCGTCGCTGCCGTTAATCACCTCGCGGCGTTTGAGTTCGCAATAAGTCATTTCGTTTTCCATAGCACTTGTATATGCAGTGAGCCCGCATTTTGCTATTGTTTTTTGTATTTGAATTTAATTTTCGACGGAGCGCGACAGCTTTCGCGCAGAACAAAGCCAACTTTGCGCATACGGCCGCGCTCAATTAGCCAAACTTAAATTTGACAATACGACAAAAGAGGTTTATGCATATGAAAACACGAGTAGATATTTGCGGACTGGACACGTCCACCCTACCCAAGCTGAAACACGAAGAAATGATGGAGCTTATAGTAAAGGCGCAAAACGGCGACGAACAAGCCCGCGAGCTATTTATTATGGCAAACCTTCGGCTTGTCCTTTCGGTCACGCAACGTTTTGCGCAAAAAAAGCAAAGCGTGGACGATATATTTCAGGTCGGCTGTATCGGACTTATTAAAGCTATGGAAAACTTTAACGTGTCGTACAACCTGCGCTTTTCTACCTACGCAGTGCCTATGATAATAGGCGAAATTCGCAGGTTTATGCGCGACTGCTCGCCCCTGCGCGTTTCGCGGTCGGTGCGCGACACGGCATACCACGCGTTGCAGGCGCGCCAGCAAATAGAACACGAAACCGGCGACACCGCAACGCTGGACGACATTGCAGCCGCGCTCAATATCCCCGTGTCCGACGTGGTGTACGCGCTGGACGGCATTTCAGATCCCGTGTCGCTGTTCGAACCCGTGTACCATGACGGCGACGACACAGTACTCGTTATGGACCAACTTGCCGACAGCACGGACGAAAACAGGCTTAGCAAGATAGATATAGACGACGCGATCGAGCATTTGAGCGAACGCGAGCGCAAAATACTGATGATGCGCTTTTACGACGGCAAAACGCAAATGGAAGTGAGCAAGGAAATAGGCATCTCCCAAGCTCAGGTTTCCCGCCTTGAAAAAACCGCCATAGCCGCCATTCACAACAAGGTTATGTAACGCACATAATTACGATTATATTTGCAGGGCTTTACTGATGTCCTTTTTGAGCCTGTAAATAATCTTTTTTTCCAAACGCGAAATATACGATTGCGATATTCCCAAAAGGTCGGCAACCTCCTTTTGGGTTTTTTCGCTCTTACCGCCCAAGCCGAAACGCATTTGCATAATTACGCGTTCGCGGCTGTTAAGCCGTTCCAACGCCTCGTTGAGCAGTCGGCATTCCGCTTCGTTTTCCAGCTCTTTACCCACTGCGTCGGGGTCCGTGCCCAGTATGTCCGCCATGACAAGCTCGTTGCCGTCGGCATCCACATTTAACGGCTCGTCCAACGACACTTCGGCGCGAAGGCGCACAACACGCCTAAGGTGCATAAGTATCTCGTTTTCTATGCAGCGCGAAGCGTACGTGGCAAGCTTGATATTCTTGTCCGAATCAAAAGAGTTTACCGCCTTGATAAGCCCCACCGTGCCTATGGAAATCAAATCCTCCACATCCACGCCCGTGTTGTCGAACTTGCGCGCAATGTACACGACAAGCCGCAAATTATGCTCTATAAGCAATGCCTTGACAGTCGGGTCGGTTTTGAGCCGCGCAATGGCGTCCGCTTCCTCTTGCGGTTCCAACGGATGAGGCAAACCGTCGCCCGAGGTTATGTATTCCAAATCGCAATCGCCTTTGCAAGATAATGCGCGCTTTATAGCCGCTAATATAGAATTGAGTATCATACTACCTCCGCTAAAATTTCGGGACCGAGCAACATTTCATGTACGTCCGAAAACCGTTTGCCTTGTCCGCCGACAAGTCCTATCATTGCATTTATTTTATGCCACTGCCTGTCCGAATAGACCGCTATTTCCGACGGCTGCACCAAGTAAATTACCGTTTCGCCCGCCGGAGTTTTGGCAGTCATTGTGCGTAGCTTGGGCAGTGATTTTGCAAACTTGACCGCCGCGTCGGTGTTTAGCTTGTCCGTAAATCTATCTATATCGGTTATCACCACAGGCAAGCCCGAACGCGCGTCGAATACGCAGTTGCCGGTATCCAAAAACGCCGCAAACTTCATTTTTGTATCGAACACCGAGATTTCCGTTCCGTACTCGTACGGCGCTCTTACGCGCGGCACACGCATACGCCTTATGCAATACCGTATACCGCAGTAAACAATTACGCCGCACACAAGCACCAAGCATATGGGATAGCGCGCCATAAATTCGCTTACGTTTTTTCCGCCGCAAAAACAAAGCTCCACCGCATAACACGCACCGCCGAACGCGAAAGTACAGCCCAAAAACACCACCGCAGCCACCATTGGACGGTGCGTCCTAAAATACATAATAAAGCTGAGCACTGCCCACAAGCACAGCTTAACCGCAACGGAAACGAATACCGAGCCGATAAACGGATAGAACACGGCGACGGCGGTCCCCACGACCGAAGCGACGATAAGCCGCCAAACCTTTACCCTATTGTGACACAGCTTAGCTGCCGCCGACCCCGCAAGATAGGTCAGCAAAAGATTATCGGCAATGACAAACTCGATATACATACGCACATTGTAGCAAATACGTTTTGCGTTGTCTTTACCATTATGTCGAAACGGTTAACGCTTTTTATAAGTTTAGCGGCTATTTTGTCATATGCCATTTTTCGATTTTGCGCACAAAAAAGGACTGCCGCGTGTGCGACAGTCCTATATGTATTGATTAAATTATCTTCTCTTTTTGAGCTTGTCCAACCACGACTGTTCGCTGTCGTCGTCAAGGCTGACGTAGCCGTCGTCGACAGGTTTGGTCGGCTGCTGCCTGTACTGCGGCGCGAACAGCGGAGGGATATTGCCCTGCGGCATAGGCTGTTGCTGCGGCACGGCGGGCTGTTGCATTTGGCGCGGCATTGCGGACTGCGGCATCATCGGCTGTATAGGCGGGTGCTGCGGCATTTGCTGTTGTTGCGGCTGCTGCGGCGCGCCTGTAACATGGTTAAAGCCGGTAGCTATAATAGTGACTTGAAGCTGGTCTTTAAGCTCGGGAACAATAGCGTGTCCGAATACGATATTCGCCTCTTTGGCGCAAATATCGCGCACAAGCTCGACCGCCTGCGATACCTCGTTCATCTTAACTTCCCTGCCCTCGACCTGAACGATTGCGCGGGTTGCACCCTCGATAGAGGTGTCGAGCACGGTATTGTTTACGGCGCGCTTAACGGCTTCCACCGCGCGGTTGGTGCCGCTGGCTCTGCCGATTGCCATAATCGCGTCGCCGCCGTCTTTTAGTATGGTATTGATATCGGCAAAGTCGACATTGATTTTGCCGGGGTTGACGATAATGTCTGTCAATGCCTGCACGCCTTGGCGCAAAATGTCGTCGGCGTACTTGAACGCTTCCTGCGTTGTCAAGTCCTTGGCGACCGAAGCAAGCCGCTCGTTGGGCACGATGATTATGGAGTCAACCCACTTGCGCAGCTCGGCTATACCTGCCTGCGCGTTGCGCATACGCACCTCGCCTTCGAACTTGAACGGCGTGGTTACAAACGCCACGACAAGCTTGTCAAGGTTGTGCGCTATCTCCGCAATAACGGGCGCCGCGCCGGTACCTGTGCCGCCGCCCATGCCCGCGGTAATGAACACCAAGTCGATGTCCTTGATGAGCTTTGTAAGCGTTTCGCGACATTCCTCGGCGGCGAGCCTGCCCTTTTCGGGATTGGCGCCCGCGCCATAGCCCTTGGTTATGTTGGACCCGATTTGCACTCTGCGCGTAGCCTTAGATATGCGAAGCGCTTGCTTGTCGGTATTAATCGCCATGAAAACGTTGACTTTAACCTGCGCTTCAATCATATTATCCACGGCGTTGCTGCCACCGCCGCCAACGCCGACTATCATTACCTTTACAGGCGAATTGGAATCGTCGTCCTGAAAGTACTGCATATCTGCCATAACTATTACTCCTTTTGTTTACGTTTTTGGAACCAACGTTTAAATCTATTAATCATTCCGCCGTCCATGGGGTTGCTCAACAGTACCATGTTCAGTATGCCGAGCGCGGACGACAGCGGCGCGCTGTCCAGCATAGGCTGCAACGGTTTGACCGCTTCCACCTCACGCGCAAGACATTCCGACAAATACTCGATAGCGCCGCGCATAGGAATAATGCCGCCACCGGTCACAGACAACGGTGTGTATTCCGGATAATCGTAATTGCATTTTTTTAGCGCTTTTTGAATATACCGCGCAAGCTGCTCTATTTCCAACCGCACCACAAGATTGGTTTCGGCAACGTCAAAGCGTTTAATCTCGCCCGCTATTTCCAGCTCGTACTCGGTTTGGACAACGGGCGGCTCTTCCTCATCATGAGGCACGTAATCGGGCTCGAGCGACAGTATGACCTTGCGCTTTAACTGCTCGGCTTGCTTGAACGAAATACCGAACTTGTCCATGAGCGCGTCGGTAATGCGCCTGCCGCCCCATGCAAAGTATTTTTGTACGCAAATGCCGTCGCCCCTGCCTATGGTGAGCGCTGTATCGAGTGCCCCGATATCCGCAAGCATAACGCACTTGTCGCGGCGGAAATCGTCAAACAGCAAAATAAGCTCGGCGAGCGACGCGGAAAGGAATTCGACGTTTTCTACCTCCGCAAGCCCCGCCGCAGCCGTAATATCCTCTATAAAATCGTTACGCGCAAGTATGTACGAAATGCTACCGCCGAGCTTGGTAGACGTCATTCCCACAGGCTCTATCAGCTTGTGCGCGTTGTCCAGCGTGTAGTATATGGGTTGCATATTGATGACCGTTTTTGTCGGGTCGTCAAAGGTGTTGCCTGTGTCCAAAAGCGTTTGCACGTCCTTTTCGGTCACTCTGCGCTTTTTGTTGAGCGAAATGCTTACGTCCACAACATGACACTGCGAAAACTCGTTGGGCACGCCAACATATAACTTGTCTATTTTTTGCCGCGCGCGAGTTTCCGCACTCGCAATGGCTTGTCCGATGCAGTGCGACAGCTTTTCCCCGTCCAACCATTGTCCGCACGCAAAACCGTCATACTCACAAACCCCGACTCCGTCAAGGTTTATGGTATCGTTTATGCCACGGCTACCGATTAACACGGTGATCTTGCTCGTGCCTAAATCCAAAATTGCAACGCTTTGCTTCAAGACATTACCCCTAATACTATCTTAATTGAAATTATACACTACGCAAGTGTTGTTGTCAAGTGTACGACTGTAAATAGTTTAGATATTGCCCCTATGGCGGCGCAATCGCGCGTCAGACGGGCAACAGTTGGCGAGGTGGCGACGGGAGCGTAGACCCACCTACGTGACCAAGCCGCCGAACCAAACGTAGCCCGTATCACGCGATGAGTGCGTCGCCATCGTAATGCCGAGTGTAATAACCCTCGTCCGTGTAAACCTTGCCCTCGTCCTGCGATTGGTTGGGTTTAAGATACACGCAACGCACGGGATCATCGGCGGTTTGGCTCAAATTCGGATAAACCTTTATAAGTCCATGCGTTTGATTAATATCGGGATTTTGCGGGTCCATATTTTGGTACACCGCATAACCGCGTTCAAGTAAATCGGTAAAGCCCACACCACCGTTGTCGTGGAGTTCTATCGAACAGCCGTAACCGGTGCGAATGTACACGTAACCGTCGCGGCGGAAATCGATAAAATTAATAAAACGATGTATTTCAAAATCGGTTGCGCCCTTGGACCGCAAAAACTTGATTATGGTATCCATATACTGCCTATCTTTTCCGTCGGCGGACTGGAAGTAGCTGCCTATCT
>JAIEBI010000024.1 GCA_029070965.1 Clostridiales bacterium | reverse complement strand
TTTTTTGGGGGAGGGGGTGGTTGTCGTGATAGGCTTTGCCGTTGGGGGCTTGTCTGTCGGTTTTACCGTTGCGGGTTTTGCCGCGGGGGTGGGGGCCGTGGGCTTTGCCACAGGCTTGGCGGCGGGTTTTGCGACAGGCTTGGCAATCGGTTTTACTTCGCTTGCCGTTATCGGCTTGGCTGTCGGCGTGGTCGCTCTTGCGGGCGTCGGCTTTACTTCGGGCTTCGGTGGTGCAGGTTTCGCGGGTGTTGCCGCTTTTGCCGCCGGCTTTGCGGGTTCTGCCTGTTTGTCGGGGGTAACGCCCATTGCCGTTCTCGGGATGACAGATTTTTTGGGTGCTGCGGGCGGCGGAGTTGTCGCTTCCGTTACCGCCTTGCGCGGCGCGCGGGGATTGTACAAGCCGTTAATCATTTGCTGTACGTCTTGATACCGCTTTTTCTTGTCGACGGCAAGCGCCTTCATAAGCGCGTTTTCTACGCCCGCGTCGATGGCAATGCCCATTTCGGACGGGCGCTTAATCGCTTCCTTGCCCATCATTATGCGAATGGATTCGGGCGGAAGCACGCCGGTTATTGCAAAGTAGATAGTAACGCCCAATGCGTACACGTCAGTCCACGGGCCCTGTTCGCCGTGGGTGTCGTACTGTTCGGGCGGGGCAAAGCCCTGTTTAAGAACAATGGACAGCGATCTGCCGTCGGGGTTGGAGTATTTGGACGCGCCGAAGTCAATCAGTTTGACCTCGTTGTATTTGGTTATAAGGATGTTGTCGGGGGATATGTCGCGGTGAATGAGCCCGATTTTGTGGACTTGGGTAAGCGAGTCCATGACGGGGCGCATAATGGTGAGTATTTCGTCCACACCCACTTTGCCGCCGCGGCGTTGCAGGTATTTTTTGAGCGACACGCCGTCCAAAAATTCCATGACGATATAGGCGGTGCCGTTTGCGGAAAAGAAATCGCGCACGTTTACAACGCCGTTAAGGTTTTTGATTTTGGCTAGCGCGCGCGCTTCCTCCACGAACCGTTTAAGTCCGCGGTTGCTTGCCGCTTGGTTTTGCTTGGAGTTGATAATTACTTGGTTGTTGCCCGCAACGCGGGTTACGTATCCCGACGGGAAGTATTCCTTGACGGCAACCTTAATGCCTTGCTGCAAGTCCCAACCCAAATACGTAATACCAAAGCCGCCCTCGCCGAGCGCCTTGCCTATAAGATATCTGTTTTGCGGCCCGATTACCGAACGTTGCGGCAGGTGATGGGGCGGGGAGGGCACGTCGTCCGCCTTGTGATGACAGCTCATGCACACGCGGTCGGTGTCCAAATCGCCGAAGCAATACAGACATATATTTTTGTTGGTGCGAATTCTTGCCATGCTATTATCCTTCTTTGACCATAGCTACAATGGCTGAATAGTTGTCGTTATACTTGGTTACGCGGGAGAGCAGGCGCTGTTCCATCTTGGCAAGTGCTTCCTCGGGCGTTGCGGAGGACTGCAAATCCTCCTCCATTTCCTCTTCGTACACATACTCCCAGAATCCGTCCGAGCAAAGGATAAACGCGTCCCCGGGTTGCAGTGGACTGTTGTATATATCGCAGTCGGGCGGAATGTAATAGTCCGAGCCGAGCACGCGGGTCAGCTTGTTTTGGTCTTTGTCCGAGCGTATATCGCGCAGGGGAATTCTGCCCATTTCCACCGAGATTTGCGACAGGGAATGGTCTTTGGTTTGGAAGTGCAGCTTGTTGCTCTTAAAAAAGTATACGCGCGTATCGCCGATATGCGAAATGACCGTCGAGTTAAAGTCGGTAGTCACGCAAGCGACGGTGGTGCAGGACGAGCGGATTTTGGCGTTGCGCTCTTTTTCGTCCACCACACGGTTGTGCGCCGACTGAATATAGCTCTGGCAATATTCGGGCTTTACCGCGCGTTCGGGATCGACCTGCTTAACTTGCGAATACGCGTCGATAATGTGCGTGGCGCACGTGCGGCTTGCAACCTCGCTGCCGTAGTACGAACCCAATCCGTCGCAAACAACAAGGCACGCGCCGTCGTCGTAGACTATTTGGTCGAGGTAATCTTGGTTGTATTCGCGTCCGCCTTGCTTGCAGATAGAACTTGTCAGTAGCTTCATAATTACTCCGTTATGGTGTATTGCTTGCGCACACTTATACGTATACTTGTACGCATATTACATTATACAACAATTAGTTAGCTTAGTCAATAGAGTTTTAAAAATAATTCGGTATGAATTATTTTTTGTCGCTCTGTGCAGAAGGCGAATAGTAAATTCTATTGACAACAAAAGCCAAATAAATTATACTTTAAACCATAGGAGAAACAAATGAATAACGAAATATTACAGCGCCTTATTGAGTGCGGTTATGCCGACGACGCGGGTATTGCCGCCGAGGTGGTCGGCGAGGGTGGTAATCGGCTGTTGCTTTGCGTAAACGGCGAAATCGTAACGCTTGTGCAGGACGATATGCAAAAGGTGTTTTCCGATTCCATAGACAAATTGCAAGACCTCAAAGTCACGGGACTGTTCGGCAAAAAGGTGTGCTTTACGCACAACGGCACTTTTTACGCGCTCAAAGTGAAGGGCGGTAAAACGCTTGTGGAATATTTTAAGCTTATAGTATAAAGCTTATCGACGTCGCAGAGGTGTATTATTAAACGCATTGATACCGAAAAACAGGTAAATAATGACGCGCAGTTCGAGCCCGTGCGCATGGTAGACGGCTTTTCGCAAAAGTCGTATTCCGCGCTGTCCTCGTTTTACAAGGAACAAGGCTATGCAATGAGCCTTGACGACCTTGTTTTTGTGCAATCGTATTTTCGCGGTCAGCGGCGCGAACCGACGTATACCGAGTTGAAGGTCATAGACGCGTACTGGTCGTCCTGTCGCCACACTACTTTTACGACGGCGCTCAAAACAAAAATCAAATCGAACAACCCGCACGTAGCGCAGGCGTACGCCGACTACACCGAGCTGTTCAATCGGTTATACAACGGCAGGGACGACAAATATCCGTCGCTTAACGATGTTGCGACCATCGGCGCAAAGGTGTTGCGCGAAAAGGGGTCGCCCGCGCAGGATATTTCGCAAGAAAACAACGCTTGCACAATCACGCAGGACGTTGTAAAGCGGGACGGCACCGTCGAGCCGTGGTATATAATTTTCAAAAACGAAGCGAACGATGGCGCGGCAACGTGCTTGGACAGTGCCGTGCTTAGCACTCTTTCAGGCAGGGCATATGCGTATCAGGCAATGCGAGTAAGCGGCGGCGCGGATATAAATGCCGGCGCGGCAAATGCGTATTCGTCATACGCCAATCAAATAGGCTTACCAATTGGAGAGGCGCGCGAGTATTATCATTCGGGGACTACGCAGCGGCTTGAAGCGAGCTTTGTCGTGGGCGCGGCGCCGCAGTCAAACGTGGTGTGCGATATGCCGAGGGCGGGCGATTTAGTCGTGATTATAGGCGGCGCGGAGAACAACGGTACTACGGCGCGCAAGCTGCAACGGCTTATGAAAATTGGCGAGTTTACAAGGCTTATCAAGCGCGGAAAGGGGATAAGCGCCGGTGGCGTTGCCGTGGCTGTGGGCGAGCTTTCGTCGGGTGTGGATATAGAGCTTACGTCCGTTCCTCATACGCAAGCGGTAAAATCCGCAAACGAGCTTGCTCTTTTGCAATGCGTCGGTATCGCGGTTGTAATCGACGCAGGCGATCTCGATACGGTTACCGAGCTGTGTCACGGCGAAAACATGGACGCTGCGGTAATAGCAAAAGTCACCGACAACGACAGAATGAGACTGTTTTTAAACGGCAATATGATTGTCGATTTGGAGCGCAGATTTTTGGACAGCAACGGCGTGCGGCAGGAGGCTACCGCGCTGATAAAAGAGCGTAAGACCGATTATTTCGGCTTTTTTAGCCGCAAGCGCGCTTCGATGTACGCAAAGTGCGATTACACGAGCCTTATGTGCGACATACTGGGCGATCCCAACGTGCGTTCGCAAAAGGGCTTGACGGAAACGTTTGACAGTACTGTGGGCGGCAGCAGCGTGTTTATGCCGTTGGGCGGCAAAAAGCAGCTTACGCCCACCGAGATTACTGCTATGAAAATTCCGACAGGCACCGATATGTGCACGGTATGCGCGCACGGGCTTTCGGCGATACTTCCCGAATCGCCGTTTATGGGCGGTATGTATTCGGTAATACTCGCCGTGGAAAAGCTGGCGGCGGCGGGCGTTAGGCTCGAACATATTTATCTTGCTTTGCAGCACTTTTTCGCGCACACTACCGATAGCGAAAAGTGGGGCGAACAAATGAGCGCTGGCTTGGGCGCGCTTACCGCACAGCTCAATCTTAAACGCGCGGCAATCGGCGTAGGCGATTGCATGTCGGATATTGCCGAAAAAGACGTTCCGCCCACGCTTATTGCGTTCGGACTGGGCGTGGCAGACAGCGCGGTAATAGTCGATAACACGTTCAAAGCCAAGGGCGAACGCGTGTACCGTTATCGGCTCAAACGCGACATGTACGGCGTGCCCGACTTCGATAATCTTTGCGACTTTTTAATGCTACTTGCCGGCGAAATAGGGCGGCAAAACGTAACTACGGCGGCGGTTGTGGAGCGCGGCGGCGCGGCTGTTACCGTAGCTAAATCGTGCTTTGGTAACGGCTTGGGGTTTGCTTTCGCTTCCGCGGACAGGAATTTGTTCGAGGAAAGCGAGGGCGATATAATTTTCTCGGCGCGCACGGGCGACGACTTTTTCGGCTACGACCTCGACTTTTTGGGTATGACTACCGCCGAGCCCGATTTCCTTTTCGGCGCGAGCATAACGCAAACGGCGGACGGTACCGACGTGGTGTACGACGGCAAAAAGGTAGACGGAGTCAAATTATTAAACAGCTTTACCAATGCGTTAGAGGAAACGTATCCCACAACGGCAACGGTGGATGGCGAAGTATACAACGCCGACTACGCGGGCAAGGGCGGTAAACGCAAACGCGCAAAAGCCAAGCCGCAAAAAGTAAAGGTATTTATACCGATATACGAGTGCGGCGGCGAAATAGAAACGGCACGCAAGTTCGAGCTTGCGGGCGCCGAGCCGCAAATATTCGTCGCGCGTAACCGCAACAAAAACGATATTGAGCAATGTATAAAGGCAATGGCGGCGGCGATTATAGATTGCAATATCCTCGCGCTGCCGAGTGACGGGGCGTGGTTTTTGTCCGATCCCGAAATCGCCGAAGCGATTGAGAATATGCTGTACAAACGCGACGGACTTGCAATAGGCTTTGGCGGCGGGTTTAACTCGCTTGTAACATGCGGACTGTTGCCGAGCGGACACATACACGCGCTGACCGAAACCGCCCCCGCGCTTACATTTAACAGCATAGGCAAACATGTATCAACGCTTGCAGATATACGGGTATGCTCAACGTTCAGTCCATGGCTCAAACATTTAAGTGTGGGCGACGTGTACCAAGTGCCTATAAGCACCGCGCACAAGCTTTCGGCGAGCGCGGACGTGATACAAGCGCTTGTAAGCAGCGGTCAGATAGCAACGCAATACTGCGACGTAGACGGCAACGCGACTATGGGACCGTACAATCCCAACGGTTCGATACTCGCAATAGAGGGCATAGTAAGCCCCGACGGCAGAGTGTTCGGCAAAACAGGTCACAGCGCGCGCACGGGCGAGTTCCTGCTCAAAAACACTGTGGAGTACTACGCCAAGTCGGACATGCGCTTGTTCGAGGCGGGAGTTAAGTACTTTAAATAATTCGGAATTAAGAATTCGGAATTAAGAATTATAGTAAGGTTGTAATTTATCAATAAGTGTAATAAACAAAGGAATTTTCAAAAAAGGGTTGACATGATGCGCAGGATAAGATATAATATAATTACCTCTATGCATGAATAAGAAAAAAATAGATTACATGCTAATATATGTGAAGGACTATTGATGCATATGATATTATATG
>JAIEBI010000023.1 GCA_029070965.1 Clostridiales bacterium | reverse complement strand
TTTGGAGCGGAAGACGAGATTCGAACCCGCGACCCTCACCTTGGCAAGGTGATGCTCTACCCCTGAGCCACTTCCGCATATGCTATCTGTCCAAGACAGCATAGTAAATATATCATTTATCAAATACATTTGTCAAGCATTTTTCAATAAAAAATGATTAATTCGTTAAAAAATGTTTGACAAGATTGTCGATATGCTGTATAATCATTTTGTAACATAAGGAGGTGGATTATGGCTGTCCCCAAACATAAAACGTCAAAACAGCGTACGCATACCCGCGGTTCGCAGTGGAAGTTGTCCGGTCCCGCATTGGTAGAGTGCAAAAGCTGCCATCAGCAAATCCAGATGCACCGCGTGTGTCCGTTCTGCGGTAGCTATGACGGCGAAGTAAAAATCGAACAAAAACAAAGTAACGACTAAAAATTTACCCCGTCAATACGCGGGGTATTTTTAGTGCTGTTTGTAGCAAGGAGATAATATGAAAATACTTGTTGATATAGGCGCGTGCGACAAGCCCGCCAAAATGGTTTTGGGCGCTGTCGACGCCGCAAAGGAATATACAGACTACACAATCGTGTTGGTAGGCGATTTGGAATTTATCAAGAACACTATCGGCGCGAATAAGCCCGCTAATCTTGAAATAGAGCATGCGTCCGACGTAATCAGTAACGACGATACGCCCACGCGTGCCATTCGGCAAAAGCCCGATTCGTCGCTTGTTAAAGCAATCAATTTGCTCAACAGCTCGGACGAATATATAGGCCTTTTGAGCGGCGGAAGCACGGGCGCTGTTCTCACGGGCGCAACGCTTATGGTTGGGCGCATCAAGGGCGTACACCGTCCCATGCTCACTTGTTTTATGCCTACGGCAATAGAGGGTAAACTTGTGTGTGTTGCCGACTGCGGCGCAAACGTCGATTCCAAGCCTGAGTTTTTGGCACAGTTCGCCGTTATGGCAAACATGTACGTGTCCGCGCTGTTCGGTGTGGAAAAACCTACAATCGGACTTTTGTCGGTTGGCTCGGAGGATCACAAGGGCGACGAGCGCTCCAAGGCGACTTTTGCGTTGTTAAAGCAAAATGCCGATTTGAACTTTGTGGGCAACGTGGAGGCGCGTTACGCGCTAACCGGCGATTACGATATAATCATTACCGACGGATTTGCAGGCAACGTGCTTATCAAGTCCGTAGAAGGCACGGCTAAGTTGGTTATGACCGAGCTTAAAAGCGCAATGATGTCGTCTCTTAAATCCAAAATAGGCGCATTGCTTTTGAAAAAGTCCGTATACAAATTAAAGGATAGAATGGACTACCACGCATATGGCGGCGCAGCGTTTTTGGGCGTGAAAAAGATAGTGGTCAAAACGCACGGCTCGTCCAACGAGGTTTCGACCAAGGCGTCCATTCGCAATATAATAAGGGTATATCAAAACAATATTATAGATAAGATTAAGCAGGGCTTGGCGGTTGACACCAACACTGAGAGCGCGGGTGAATAACGATTGGATAAATGATGTTCAATCGCTTATAGGCTATACCTTTAACGATTGCAAATACTTGCGTTCGGCGTTTGTTCATTCGTCATACGCAAACGAACATCCCACGGCAGGCAACGAACGTATCGAGTTTTTGGGCGATTGCGTGCTTGACTTTTTGGTGGGAGAAAAACTTTTTCTTGCCGACCGCACGGCAAGCGAGGGCGATTTGTCCGCCAAGCGTGCATCTATCGTTTCGCGCGCGCCGCTTGCGCGTATTGTGGACAAGCTTGGACTTATGCAATATTTGCAGGTAGGCGCAGGCGTGAACAAAAATTCATTTTCGGACAAAAAGCGTTCGGACGTGTTTGAGGCGCTTTTGGGCGCTGTGTACCTTGACGGCGGACTCGACGCTTGCAAAGCCGTGCTTGATAAAATTTATTACGGCGAGGTTATACCTGAACGCGACTATATAAGCGAGCTGAAAAATTACAGTGAAAAGAATAACGTGCATTTGTTTGCGCACGACGTTTGCGCCGACGGCAATATGTTCGTGGCGGAAATGGACGCCAATGGTCGGCGTTATACTGCTCGTGGCACGTCAAAACACGAAGCCGAAAAGAAGCTTGCAGAGATTGTATATAAGGCATTGTTAAACAAGTAAGATAAATAATTTACAACAATCAACGGGTTATTGCAAAATTCGATTGATTTTTTTTGTCATATGTGTTAAAATGTTAAATGCACGTGTATATGTGAAAGCTGGTAACACTCTTGAAGTTTAAAAAACTCGCCCTAATCGGGTTTAAATCCTTTGCCAATAGACTGGAAGTCAAATTCGGCGAGGGCATAACGGCAATCGTTGGACCCAACGGTTGCGGAAAGAGTAACGTTGCCGACGCTGTTCGCTGGGTTCTCGGCGAGCAGTCGGCTAAGCTTTTGCGTGGCTCGAAAATGATGGACGTTATTTTTAACGGTTCCAAAAAGCGCAAGGCGCAGTCATATGCGGAAGTTGCGCTAACGTTTGACAACCACAACAGATCGTTGTTCCCGTCATGCGAGTTTGAAGAGGTTGTTATCGCTCGTAAACTTTTTCGTTCGGGCGAGAGTGAATATTACATAAACGGCAGCCAGTGCAAGCTGCGCGACATAAACGAAATGTTGCGCGACGCCGGCTTCGCCATAGAGGGTTATACAATTATCGGTCAGGGCAGGGTTATGGAAATAATCAATGCCAAGCCCGAGGACCGTCGTTCTGTATTCGAGGAAGCGGCTGGTATAACCAAGTACAAGTACAAAAAGACCGAAGCGGAGCGCAAAAATGCGCGCACACGCGAAAATCTTGTACGGCTTAACGACATTTTGAGCAACGACACCGAGCGTTTGGCGCCGCTTGCCCGTCAGGCCGAGAAAACCCGTCAGTACCGCGATATAAAAGAAAGGCTGAAACATCACGAGATAAACCTTTATATCAACCGTTACGAAACTGCGTCAGGCACAAAGGACAAGCTGTCAGAAGTTATTGCAGGCATTGACGCGCAAATCAAGGAACAACAACGTGCCTACGCCGACGCGACGGAGAGCTACAATTCCGCGATGGCGGAGCTGCAAACAATAGACTCCCAGCTCGATAAATTACATACTGCGCTTACAAATTTGACTGTCGATAAGGAAAAGATTGCAGGTCAAATTAACTTATACAAACAGCAAATCGAACATTTGAGCGCACAAACGCGATCGTTGATGGCGGCAAACACCGCGCTTAACGATAATTATGGTACTCTCACTGTAACTGCTGCCGAAAAGCAGGACGAGCTACGTCGCAAGTCTGACGCGCTAAAACTGGCGCAAGAGGAGTACGACAAGCTCAATGCCGAATACACTCGGCTTTCCGACTTGGTCGTAGTCGAGCAGGAAAAGATAAACACCGCACGCCGAGCATTGCTTGCGGCAATGGAGCGTCGCGCCGCGGTAAACCGCAGTGTGGGCGAGCTTTCCGCCGAGCGTGCCAACCTTACTGCGCAAATAGAGGAGCTCAACAATAGAATAGCCGATTTCGAGGCGAAAATTGTCGAGCAAACGGAAAATATAAAAGCTAAGGGCGAGCAGTTGCAATCCCTACGCACCGAGCGTGACGGACTTATTTCACAAAAGGACGAAACTTCCGCCGAGAACACAACTGTTGTTGCGCGGCTTGCCGCATTGGGTGGTGAGATTAGCCAAGCTAAACAGGATTATTCGGCGTTATTGTCGCGTAAGCGTGTTTTAGAGGACGTCCAGCGCGACGCGTTTACTCATGCCGTGCGCAAGTTGCTTGACGACGCGCAAAACAACGAGCGCATAAGAAACGCCGTTGTCGGCGTAATCGGACAGGTTATCACCGTTAAAGACGGATTCGAAGCGGCTGTGGATATGGCGCTTGGAAACGCCGTCAACAATATAGTAACCAAGGACGAGGATGACGCTAAATTGCTTGTCGAGCATTTAAAAGCCAACAAGTACGGACGCGCGACATTCCTTCCCATAACGAGCTTTAAGCCGCGTTCAATCGACAAGGCGTTGATGCCGTTGCTTAACAGGCATGGCTGTTTCGGCGTTGCGACCAATGCGCTCGACTACGACCCGATATTCGATTCGGTTATTAGTGGTTTGCTTGGCAGTACGGTAATTGTCGATAACATGGACACCGCCGTAGCTCTTGCACGCGACAGCAAATACGGATTTCGCATTGTTACGCTGGACGGCGACATAGTCACGCCGCAAGGCGCAATTACGGGCGGTAGCAAAAAGTCTGACGCGTCCAATGTGTTCTCGCATGAGCGTACGCTTAAAGATATTATTACTCAGTCGGACGCTCTCAAAGCGCGCATTGACGGATTGCAAGGCGAGCGCGATACGCTTACTGCCAAAAACGAATCGCTTATCAAGCTTGTGCGCGAGCTTACCCAAGATATACACGACTACGACCTTGCAGAAGCCGCAAAAACTGCGCAAAGCAACGCACTGCGCGACGAATTGGAAATGTTGACGGAAAGCTTGACTTCCGACAAGACCACACTTGAACAGCTTGTGGCAAGACTGGCGGAAACGAACGCCGACCTTGACGCGGTAGAGCAAACGCAGGACGATATGAGCGTTGACGCGCGCAGTGAGGAAAACGCGCGCAAAAATAAGGAATTGGAAGCGTTGCGCGCCGAGCGTGATATGCTTCACGACGGCGTGGCTGCAAAGAATTTGCAAATAGTCACGTTACAAAAAGATGTGGAGACGCTGCAAAACGAAATATCGCGGTTAAAGAGCGAGGCGGTTTCCACGACGTCGCGTTTGGAAATCAACAATATGACCATAAACCGCAACAACCAAGCCGTGCGGGAATGCGACGAAAAAATAAAAGAGTTGTCCGTAAGCAACTCGGACGGCAACGACAAGCGTCGTCAAGAAATTCAAGCTAAGCTGGACGCGTTGTTACAGCATAAATCCGACCTTAACGTTAAGTCGGCGGAAAGCGACAAGGCGCGTTTGGAAATTACCGACCAAATATCGCAGTTTACCGAGCAAAAGCACGAGCAGGAAATTTTGCTTGCGCAGGTGGACGTTAATATGGAAAATATGCAAGCCGCAATTTACGAAAACTACGAGCTTGCGTACGAAGGCTGTTTGGAATACAAAGAGGAAAATTACGACGCGGCAAACGGCGAGATAGAGATTGCCAAGCTTCGTCGCCGCATAGTAAACCTCGGCAGTATCAACGAAAACGCAATAGAGGAAGCGCAAGAACTGTCGCAAAAGGTAGGTAAGCTATCCGAACAACGCGACGATATGATGAAGAGCCTTGCCGACGAGGAGCGCATTATTAAGGAAATGTCCGCAAACATGATGCGCGATTTCGATAATTGCTTCGAGCAAATACGCGAAAACTTTAAAAACTTTTTCCGCGAGTTGTTCGGCGGCGGCAATGCCGACTTGCAGCTCACCGAAAATGAGGATCCGTTGCTTCGCGGTGTGGAAATTATCGCGCAGCCGCCGTCCAAAAACCTTCAATCGATATCGCTGTTCTCGGGCGGCGAAAAAACGCTTACAGCAATAGCTATAATGTTTGCCATTATGAAGCTTCGTCCTATGCCGTTCTGCATGCTGGACGAAATAGAGGCGGCGCTCGACGATGCAAACGTCGGCAGGGTAGCCGCCATGATTAAGCGTTTTTCGGCTGATACGCAGTTTATCGTCATCACGCACAGAAAGCCGACTATGGAAGAAGCCGACTGCTTGTACGGCGTAACTATGGAAGAAGAAGGCGTGTCCACAATCGTTTCGGTTCGACTTGGCGACGCGCTCAAAAATGCGGTATCTATACCGAAAGCTAAAAACGACTAATCATAACTCTACGTTAGGGTGAATTTATGGGATTGTTTTCCAAAATCAAAAACGGACTAAAACGCACAAAGGAAGCGATTGCGTACAAGCTGAATAAGCTGTTTACCGGCGGTGTGCTTACAGACGAGTTTTACGACGAGCTCGAAGAAACGTTGTTGACGTCCGATATCGGCGCCGAAACGACCGATCAGATAATGGATAGGTTAAAGGACGAAATCGACAAAAACCATGTGCGCGACACGGCAACCGTAAGGGACTTGTTAAAGAAAATTCTCGTCGAGCTTTTGGAAGAAAACGAAAAGCCCGAATACGATTATCCGCTTGTTATTATGCTTTCCGGCGTAAACGGCGTTGGCAAAACCACTGCTATCGGTAAGCTCGCCAAAAAGTTCAAAAAAATGGGCAAATCGGTCACCATCGCGGCGGCGGATACTTTCCGCGCTGCGGCGGCTGACCAACTCACAGTATGGGCGGAGCGCGCGGGCGTGCGTATAATAAAGCATGCCGAAGGTGCGGATCCTGCGGCAGTCGTGTATGACGCGGCGCAAAGCGTTAAGAGTAAAAAAGGCGACGTATTGCTTGTTGATACCGCCGGCAGGCTTCACAATAAAAAGAACCTTATGGAGGAGCTGAAAAAGATTTCCCGAGTTGTGGATAGAGAGTTGCCCGACGCAACTGTGTACAATTATATCGTGTTGGACGCCACTACCGGACAAAATGCAATATCGCAGGTGGATTTATTTAACGAAGCGATTGATATAGACGGCATAGTGCTCACAAAGCTTGACGGCACGGCAAAGGGCGGCGTGGTGCTTGCCATTGCGGGCGAACTCAATGTTCCCGTCGTGTACGTGGGCGTGGGTGAGGGAATTGACGACCTCGAAGACTTTGACGCCGAGGATTTTGTTGCAGGCATTATGGG
>JAIEBI010000022.1 GCA_029070965.1 Clostridiales bacterium | reverse complement strand
CCTTTATAGTATGTGTAGGAATATGATTTATAGTATACTACTATTATGTATTGTTGTCAACAAACGTTATTCGGAATTTTGTCTAAATAGGGCGGTTAACCGTTTTCGTTAAAGTAGCGCGGCAGCGGCTTGATCGTGCCCGAAGAATTTTCGATGGTAAAAAAGTCAAAGTCCACGTCGTCCACAAACTCGCGCGGCAAAAACTTTGCAATGTTAAAGTGCACAAAGTTGTATTTATGACTTGTGAGTATTATGGGCGTGGGAATATCCATCGCCCGCGTAATTTCGCAAACGTATTCGAACAGCTTGTCCTCATCGAAAACGTCGCCCAGCTCGTACATATAACTGCGCGTAATCTTATCGCCCTTGGTGGTCTTAGCCCATATTCGCGGAAAGACCTTTGCTTTAAGTTCCTTTGCCATAATATCCTTTTATTTCGATTGTACCGACCTAATCGTTAGCGTGCTTGCCTAAGCCGAGTATTTTTGCACGCTCTCTCATACGCGCCGTGGCGTCGAGTAAGCGCTTGCGTATTCTTAACGATTTGGGCGTGACTTCCAGTATCTCGTCGTCAGCCAAAAATTCTATGCAGTCCTCCAGCGTCATGCGCATAGGCGTAATCAGTCTTAACGCCTCGTCGCTACTACTGCTACGCGTGTTGGTAAGGTGCTTGCGCTTGCACACATTGACAACGATATCGTCGCCGCGAGGGTTCATGCCTACGACCATACCCGCGTACACGGGCACGCCCGCGCCGATAAACAGAGTGCCGCGCTCCTGCGCGTTGAACAGGCCGTAAACGATACTGTCGCCCGCTTCGTGCGCGATAAGCGAACCGAAGTCGCGGCGGTTTATCTCGCCCTTGTACGGCTCGTAGCCGTCGAACACGCTGCTCATAACGCCCTCGCCCTTGGTGTCCGTCATAAGCTCGCTTTGGTAGCCGAACATGCCGCGAGCGGGCACTTTAAAGTTCATTTTTATTCGACTGCCGTGCGGGGTCATATCTATAAGCTCACCCTTGCGCGTGCCCATTTTGCTCATAATCGTGCCTACGCAAGCCTCGGGAACGTCGATAAACACGCGGTCGATAGGCTCGTGCTTAACGCCGTTAATAGTCTTTATAAGCACCTTGGGCATACTGACTGCAAACTCGTAGCCCGCGCGGCGCATTGTTTCTATCAAAATAGAAAGGTGCATTTCGCCCCTGCCGCACACTACAAAGCTGTCCGCCGTCGCGCCGTCCGACACGCGAAGTGACAAGTCCTTTACCGCTTCCTTGTACAGCCTGTCGCGCAGGTGGCGGCTTGTAACGTACTTGCCTTCCTTGCCCGCAAGCGGGGAATCGTTTACCATAAAGGTCATTTCCACGCTGGGCTCGGCTATCTTGACAAACTCAATCGGCGTAAGGTCGGCTTCGGCGCACAGCGTGTCGCCTATCATAACGCCCTCTATACCGGACACGCAAATTATATCGCCGACAGACGCGGTTTCCGCCGTCACGCGCTTGATGCCCTCGTAGGTAAATATGCTGACTACCTTGCTCTTGACCGATTTGGTGTCGTCGTGGTAGTTGGTAAGCACAACGCTGTCGCCCACCGACACGCTGCCGCTGCCCACCTTGCCTACGGCGAGCTTGCCTACGTAATCGTTATGCTCTGCGGAAGATACAAGCATTTTGAAGGGCGCGTTCTCGTCGCCGTCGGGCGCGGGAATATGCTCGATAATCGTTTGGAAGAGCGGCTGCATATTTCTGCCGCGGTCGGATATATTCTTTGACGCTACACCCTCGCGTGCGGAAGCGAACACGAACGGGCTGTTGAGCTGATCCTCGCTAGCGTCGAGGTCGAGGAAAAGCTCCAAAATCTCGTCCACTACCTCTTTGAGCCGCGCGTCCGGTCGGTCAATCTTGTTGACCACCACAATTATTTTCAAGCCGAGCGCAAGCGCGCGTTCAAGCACGAACCGCGTTTGCGGCATAGGGCCTTCGAACGCGTCCACCACGAGTAGCGCGCCGTCTACCATTTTGAGTACGCGCTCCACCTCGCCGCCGAAATCGGCGTGCCCTGGGGTGTCAACTATATTTATCTTGAACCCGTCGTACACGCACGACGCATTTTTGCTGAGTATGGTAATGCCGCGCTCACGCTCGAGCGCGTTGCTGTCCATAACGCGGTCCATAACCGCTTGGTTGTCCCTGAAAACGTTGCCCTGTTTGAGCAGCTCGTTGACAAGCGAAGTCTTGCCGTGATCGACGTGCGCTATAATAGCTATATTCCTGATTTTAGCTTTTTCCATAAACCGTAAACGACCTATATCCGATGTTAATTTACGGAATAAGTTTATTACATTGCCATAAAAAAGTCAACTATATTGCGCGGGCGTGTACGCTGCGGCTACTTTTTCTTTTCGTAAAGCCTAAACGCTATCGCCGTCATGTCGTCCTTGGCAGTACCGCCGGAGAGTTTGAGCGCGCGGCTGACTATATCTGTAACGGCGCTTTCGGGATTGAACGCCGACAAGCCGTTTATGAACGACGGCAGCTCGTCACCGTCAAAGCAGTCGGCGATTCCGTCGGTAACGAGTATGAGCATTTGCCCCGGGTACAGCTTTTTGGTTGCCACGTACGGGCGCATTTCGTCCAGCACGCCAATCGGCAAAGAGCTACCCTCTATTTTCAGCACTGTATCCGTAGTCTTAATGTAGCACGGCGGCGCGCCTATCTTGATAATATCCACCGTAGCGTTGTCGAGGTCGCACACCGCAACGTCGGCAGCCGAATAGTTTTCTGCAGTAGGCAGCTTTAAAAACCTGTTCACGCCCGCAATGACCGATTGCGAATCGAACCCCGCGCGGTAAAAGCATTCTATCAACTCGACCGCCGCGCCCGAGCTTTCGCCCGCGCGCTCGCCGCTTCCCATACCGTCCAACAACGCCGCCAAAAACCTGTCGCCAATTCTTTTGAAGGTATAGCTGTCCCCGCTTACGCCGTCCTTGGCAACACCCGCGCGGGCGTACACCGCCTCGTACATAGGACGGCGTTTTAATATTGCCACGCTCCAACCCGCCGCTTGCGTTTTTTCTATCGCCACAACCTCGTATCGGCGTTTCATAGACGTGCTTACAGCGCGACGAATTTTTTCGTGCGAAACGGTGTTTGTCCTTATTACGGCGGTTACCGCGTCGCGCGTTACAAACACGTCGGCACATTCCACGCCGTTATTGTTCAGCTCGAAAATCACCCGCTTTTCGGCGGTGGCGTCAAACCCGACAGGCAACGCTTCCGCCTTGCCCAACTCCTCCAACACGTCCTTTACGGCGGTCAACCGTTCGGTTACAATCGCCTTGGCTTTGTCCTCGCTTTCCTTTTCCTTCAACCGCTCGCGCGCTCCGTCGGTTATTGCAGCGGACGCGCTTATCACCTCGCCCGCCTGCGAACACGACGCAGTGAAAAATTCGGGCAGGTCGGACAGTATCGCCCGCCCAGCGGTTGCACGCTCGGCAAGCAATGTGAACGCAGCCTCGCGCGCCCCACGATCGCACTCTCCGTTTTTCGGACAGTACGGGCAAATGCGGTCGCTAAGCGAATAGCCTAATGCGGCGTAGTCGGGACGGGGCGAACCCATAACCGTCATCAGCCGCGCAGTTTCGTCAAACACCGAAGCGACGGCGAGCATACGGTTGCCTGCGTCGTACTTGCAACGGTTGACGTAGTGTCTTAGCGCAATGTGCGACGAGCCTTCGTAATCAAAATAGTCTCGCACCTTTTTAATCGCTCGGCGCGGCAGTATACAAAACAGCAGTCCGCCAGCCGCGAGCATGAGAGAGTTCCATCCGACGAATATCGGGTCGACAAAAAACAGTACCGCCGTCGCCGCAAACACGCCGATAGCCGTCAGTGTGTACACAAACCTATTGAGCCGCGAAAACGCGATTATTGTCAGCACACACATAATAAACGAAGGCACAAGCATAGCGGACGTGTAACCGAGCCCCACCGCAATCATCGCGCCGCACGAAAGCGCCGCCTTACTCCCCACAAGCGCCAATAACAGCACGACGAGCATGGCGGGCGCAAGTCCGATTATAAACGTTCCGTAGCGGGCGCGCCCGAAAGCCAGCCCCGCCACAAGAAAGACCACGCACACCGACGCTGCCTCTATGATACCGAGCTTGGACGAAAATGTCTTTTGCGCGCACCCCGCGACGTTGACCGAAAAATAGTAGAACAAGCAGCCGATAAAGCCTGCGATAACCGCGTCGGCGATAGGCACGAACAGTGCGGAAAGAACAGTATGTATTATTATTGATAACAGCGAAAACAGCGTTTTGCATACGCCTTTGTTCAGCTTGGCAAACCGTAGCGACATCGCCCAGCGCACCGCCATGACGAATATGACCGCGCCGCAAGCGTACAGCCGCCACACCTCAAAGGTAAACAAAAACTCGCAAAGCAAATACACGGGCGATATAAACCCGATAAAAAAGTTGCCGGACAGCGCGCAAAACATTGCCGTGCCGAACGGCGATATGCCGTAAATTTTTCCACCGACCGTAACTACAAGCAGCGCCGCCGCGCCGAGTACTGCCACGGGCGACTTTTTGCTTGATTTACTAAGTAGCTTTTTATTGCCCTCTTTACCCATATGTATAGTTAGCGTACCACATACGGAATAAACGATTTTGCGAAAATTTGACACGCCGTGTCGAATAAGAGCAAACAAAAAGCCCTGTCCTAAGACAGAGCTTTTGCTATGTTGTTGGTTTTGGTTATTCCGCAGCGGGAGTAATTTCTTCGAGCTTTCCGCCGCCGCCTTTCGTCAACGAAACTAAGTACGTTCCACCGTCTTTCATTCCGCTCATATCGGAAGTCTGCTTTAAAGTGCTTCCTTCATACCAAATGATAATCATACTTGCGCCGTCGACTGTTGTGCTTGTATTGGTTGCGGTCATTTCGGCTGTCATCGCCTTACCGGACCAACCACCGAAATAATTGGTATCACTCAGACTACCCCACATATACAATTTGTAATCACCTAAACCCGAAGTGACCCAATCACCATCATATTTAAGATAAACAGTCATCGTCTGCGTGCCGCATTTTACTACGGATTTAACTGCATTGGCAGGTATAACGGTCGGCGTTACAACTATTTCGTAATCACCAAGTCTTGTTACTTTAATTGTGCTTCCGTTATATACTATTTCGTACTTACCGTCTTGCGTAACTTTGAGGTTCTTATCGTTTGTACCGTCGGACACAACATATGTTTTGCTTGTAGCGTCCGTTACGCTGTCAATGTTCTTCCATGTAGTTCCGTCCGTAATCTTGAACAAAACATCCTTCTTCAAGCTGATAATGATTTTGCCTTGTTCGGAGAGCTTATAATCCGCATTGCCTACTGCATCTCCCCAGCTGTTAAACGAGCCGGCAATATACCAGTTGCCCGAAAGAGTTACAGGTCCGCCGGTTTGCGTGCCTTGGATCCACATGCGTCCCGCTACACCGTCGGTGTTAGCGCCGTAGTTGTAGTAGAAATCGTATGTGCCGTTGTACAGCTTGACAGCCGGCGCAGTACCCGCATTGGTAATACCGTCTTGGATATCTACCTTGGCAAGCGTGATATATCCGGTACTACCGCCGTACTTAAACTTGACGTCAACCGCCGTAGTGTCGTTGGATGCGGTGATTTGCACGCCGGTCGCCTTTACTTGGTTAGCGCCGTCGGTGTGTAATTCGAACGCCTTAACAAGCGTATCGCCTACGTATACGCCGTCGCCGTCCTGCAAATTAGGTGCAACGTACGCGCCTTTGTATACTACCCAAAGACCGTTATCGCCACTTGCGGCGGGGTTGTAATAAATGTTAAAGTATCCGCTTGTGACAACGGTAATGTTAGTGTAATCGGTTCCCGTCATCTCGCCGTTATCCACGCCGCCGCGAACATATACGTTTGTGGTAGATTGCGCACCCTTCCACCAGAACGTAAGCTTAGAGCCGGCAGTCAAAGGCGCGTTTTCGACCTTCCACTGCTTAGCATCGGTTTCGCTGTTGCTCGAAAGCGCCTTTACGAACTCGCCGTCGGCGTAAACACCGTCAGCCAATACAATCGCCGTCCACTTGGCGTACACCGTGGTGTTAGTGGTTATTTTGGTTGTTGATACCCAGCCGTTGCCGGTAGAGCAAGCCTTGTCGGTGAACCAGCCGCCAAACGTATAGTTGGCGCGCGTGGGCGTAGGAATGTCGGCGGGTGCCACAGCCTTGTTGTATTCTACGGTTGCAGTGGGATTGGTCGAGCCTGTGTAGTTCAAATCAAACGTTACGGTGAACGTCTTGATTGTGTAAACTGCGTGCAGGTTGATTTCGTCGCCGTCCGCAAAGTCGGAAAGGCTGATTGTAGTAACGAGACTGCCGCCTTCCGCCGCAGTGTACCAACCGCCAAAGTCGTAGCCGGTAGGCGGAATAGCGTCTTCAAGCGTTACCACGCCGTCCGTGCCCATTTCCACAGTGTACGTCGTGCTGTTGGCTTCGTTATTGGCGCCGTCGCCGACGTAGTAGTTGACTGTATACGGATGCGCCTCCCACTTGGCAGTGAGCGTAAAGTTGCTTGTTACTCCAGTGCCAAAGGTATACGCTGCGCCGTCCTTTAACCAACCCTTAAAGTCGTAGCCGACTTTTTCGGGTTTCGCGGGCGCGGTTATGGGCGTGCCGTACTCAACGCCGGTGATTGGCGCGATAGTAGCGGGCGTGCCGCCGTTGGTGTCAAACGTTACCGTGAACGTCTTTTTGGTCCACCTTGCGTACAGCGTGATATCCGCAGTTACCTTGCTCGTAGCAAAGTTCCAAAGGTGCGTGCAGGTTTCTCCGCACTCGCACGTTGCCGCAGTGTACCAGCCGACAAAGTCGGAATCCGTCTTGGTGGGCGCAGTAGGCGCGGTTATGACGGAGTTTTTGGATACGCCTGTAATCGGAGCGATAGTAGCAGGCGTGCCGCCGTTGGTGTCAAACGATACCGTAAACGTGTTTTTATTCCACTTGGCGTACAGTATAAGGTCTGCGTCGGGCATGGTGTCGGGATCGGTTTCGCCGGCGAATTTCCACGCCGTAGCGAACGTATTCTCCTTGTACCAGCCGCCAAAGTCATAGCCGTCGCGCGTAGGCGGGGTCGGTGCGGTTATAGTCGCGCCGTACTCAATCTCGTCATAACCCGTCACAGCCGAACCGCCAAGCGTCATAAACGTTACGCTGTGCTTGTTGGCCTCCCACAAGGCGTAGACGGTGTCGTCCTCTTCCATAATCGGGAAGGTGTACGCAGTTGTGCATTCCGCCGTGGTATACCAACCCTTGAAGGTGTAGCCCGTGCGCGTGGGCGCGGGATCGAGCGCCTCGCCCGCCGTGCCGGACACTACCGGCATAGTGGCCGTTTCGGGCGTTTCGCCGTAGTTGTAGTTGAACGTAAGATTTACGGTAGCGTTTTGAGTAATCTTGGCGTAGTAAACGCGATTGCCCATGCTGCCCTTTGCGATTGTCTTTACGGCAGTTCCCGTCAACGCCGCGTTGTTGCACCAACCGATAAACGTGTAGCCTGCGGGGATATCCGTCGGCGTCGCCAACGTTACGGCGTCCTCAATGGTGTACGTGCCGTTTGCGGGCGCGGTGCCGTTTTCCGCAACGTTATATGTGATGGTGTACTCGATTGCCGTCCACTTTGCGGTGAGCGTAATCGGTCCGGTGACGAGCGTAGCAAAGTCGTACTGCTCGGTTGTGCTGACGTCGTTGTTGAACCAGCCGTCAAAGTCATAGCCGTCGCGATCGGTTTCGCTGTCGCTGGGCTTGCTTACCGTACCACCGTAGTTAACGTTGGTAGTGGTGGTCTTGTCGTGGAACACCAGCTTGACTTGATAGCTGTTAATAGTGAACGAGGCAATAAGGTTCAAGTCCGTCGTGACAAGATCGGTAAGAACGTAATCATTCGTGCCGTTCTTCCAGCCGTTAAAGGTGTGACCGGCTTTGGTTGCCGTAGGAACCTTATTTGCGGGGATAGCCGTGTTGTACGTTACCTTGACCGTTTCGCCAAGCTGAGTGCCGTCGTCGTTGAAGAACTTGACGTCGTACTGATGGATCGTCCACTTGGCGGTAAGCGTGATGGGCGCTGTGACAGCCGTATTAAAGTCGTACGGTTCGGTCGTGCTGACGGCATTGTTGAACCAGCCGCCAAAGTCGTAGCCCTCTCTCGCGGTGGTCGGCTCGGTCGCCTTGCCGTTGTAGAGTACGGGCTGCGCCGTAACCGCGCTGCCGCCGTTGCTATCGAACGTAACTTTAAGCTCGTTGACCGTGATTTCAAACGTAGCGGTCTTGCCGTCGTACGTTACGGTAACATTCTTTTTGCCCAACACGTTGGTTGCGGTGTCGCTCAGGTTGTAAGACGTTACGGTGGCAGTGTCGCCGTCCGTATTTGTGGCGGTTACAACCATGCCCTCGCTGCTGAACGGTTCGCCTTGCCAGTACGTTACTTTGGTGGGCTTGGTAGTTACGGCAATGGACGCCGTCGTAGGCTCCGCGTACGCAATTATTTTTAACGTGTAATCTGCAACGTCTATAATAATATCGTAGTAGCCGGTGGATATAGAGCCGAGATAAAGGTTGGGTGCGTTGTCATTGTTCAGCTCGACTACGCTGTTCAAGCCGGTAAATATACCGCCGTACCAGCCTTGGTCGCCCTCTTCCGTAAAGTACGCTTTGAACGAGTCGCCTTTTTTGAGGTAGACATTACGGAAGGTGTAAACCGTAGAGTCGCTCGTATGAAGCACTTTTATGATTTGGCTCTTTGTCGACCAAGCTTCGGCAAGCGAGAATTCGTCGGTAAAGTTGCCGCGCAAATAAACTTTAACGTCGCTGTTAGCTGTTGCGGTCTTTACGATAGTCTTGCCGGTATTGGACGGATCGCGCAACTCGTTACCCGCAACATCTAATTCAAGGCTTATACCGCTGCTTACAGTAGCCAATTGCAACGAGCCGTTAAGACCGGTAATGTACAGCGTCCACGTGGCGCCGTTGTAGTACTCGTTGTACGAATTGACAATAAAGTTGTAGTCGTTGTTGTCGGGATCGTCGGGGTTCGACTTGACAGTACCGAATTTGACAATGCTGTCCATGCCGCCGTATTGTTCGATTGTTGCCGCCGCATGCAACCATGTGTCGCCGCCGGTTGCGAATGTAACAACCGCGAATTGCATACCCTCGTACAGCTCTACGCCCGCGATCTTCCATTCTACCTTAGCGCCATTTTGCACGGCCGTGTACATTGCGGACCAATTTTCGCCGTCGGCGTCGCTAACGTACAGGTACGTGCCGGTCTTGCCGCTCCACACCGCCGAAAGCGTAATGTCGCCCGTGACGGTTGCGGTTTCAAAGTTGTACGCACTGCCGTTCAAGTTCCAGCCGGTAAACTCCCAGCCCTCGCGCGTCGGGTCGGCGGGCTTTGTAGCCTTTTTGCCATGCTCGACGGTTTGAGACTCGACGTCCGTGCCGCCGTTGCTGTTGAACGCTACGGTGTAGGTGTTAATCTCCCAGTTGGCGTACAGCGTGATATCTGTCGTTACCTTGTCGGTAGCGAAATTCCACACCGTGCCGTCTTCCTTTTTCCATTCGGCATTTGCTTTGAGGTGATAGCCGACTTTGGTAATCGTTTGGGTGGGCTTGGTAGCGGAAGTATTGTATTCCACAGTCTGCGAATCAACTGTGCCGACGCCGCCGTCTACGTCGAACGTAACGGTATACTCGTTGATCTGCCACTTGGCGTACAGCGTGATATTGGCGGTTACCTTGTCTGCATTTTCGCCGGTAAACGTCCACGCGTTGGTAAGCGCGGCTTCCTTGTACCAGCCTTTGAACTCGTGTCCCGCCTTGGTCGGGTCGTTGGGTTTGGCAACCGTACTATTGTAATTTACCTTTCTGTCGCTGACTGCACTGCCGCCGTTACTGTTGAACGAAACGGTGTACTCGTTTATTTTCCACTTGGCTTTGAGCGTGATACTTTCGGTGAGCGTGCTGCCGAACTCATACGCGATTGTATCGCTATCGATATACCAGTATTCAAAGGTATAACCGGTCCTTGTGGGATAAGCGGAAGCTGCCAAATCGGTCGTGATTTCAATAGAGGTAAACGTCTTTTCTACGGTCGTCTTGTTGTCCGCAAACGTACCGTTGTTTGCATTAAACGTTATGGTGTAGGTTTTGATTTCCCACTTGGCGTAAACGGTGGTTTCGCCCATAAAGTCCTCAACAAAGTTATAAAGAACTTTGAGGTCGCTCGTCGTGTACCAGCCCTTGAATTCCCAACCGGCGCGCTCCGGCGTGTAGTTATCTTCCTTGGGGGTGCCTTGCACAACGGTGTCAACGCGATTTGCCACGCCTTGATAACCATGGTTGTAAATGAAATCAACCGTGGAGTTTTGCTCTACGCGCGCATAGTACGTTTTGTCGCCCGAAGTTCCGACGGCAATGGTCGTCAGAGAACTGCCGGTCAAGCCGGCGTTGTCGTACCAGCCCAAGAATCTGTAACCCTTTGTCTTAATGTTGATATTTTCGGAGGACGGCAGCGTGTAAACAGTGCCATAGGTATACTTGTCGGCGGGCGTGAACGTAGCCTTAAATTCGGCATTTGCGCCAAGTACGAACGTAACGTTGTACTGATTGGCATTCCAATGTGCGACCAGCGTCAAAAGGCCGGCTTCCTCGCCCTCGCCCTCGCGCTCGACCGCATTGTTAAAGTTCCAAACGGTTTCGCCGTCCAGCAAATGCCAGTGCCAGAACTCATAATGTTCCTTGGTGGGAACGGTGGGCTCGGTCGCCTTTTCGCCGTACTTGATATTTTGGGTGTATAGAACAGTCGTTTTGTCCGAGTCAACAAACTTGACTACTACGTCCTTGGGCGTCCAGCGTGCGTAAAGCGTCATATTTGCCGCCGTTTGCAGCGTGTTGGTTTGGAAGTTCCAAAGATGCGTGCATGTTCCCTCGCAATCGCACGTTGCGGCGGTGTACCATCCGGCAAGCGTGTGACCGACTTTGGTGGGAGCAGTCTCCGGCGCGGCAACTTTTGTGCCGAAATCGACCGACTGAGCGGGTACTGCGCCTGTGCCGCCGTTTAAGTTGAACGATACGGTGAACGTTTTGGGATCCCACTTTGCCGTGAGCTCGATACCTTCGGCATTGAGCGTGCTCGCAGACGTCCACTGTACGTTACCGCTCGTCCACCAGCCGTCAAAGTCATAGCCCGTTTTGGTCGGTTCGGCGGGCATCTTGTCGCCAAGCGCCGTGCCGAACGTTACGTTCTCAACAACAATATCGTCGCCGCCGTTGTCGGGCTTGAACGTAACGCTGTACTTGTTGGCAGTCCATTTCGCCTCGAGCGTAAGGCTCTCTTTGTCGAGAACCTCGCAAAGCTTTTTGTCGAAATCCCATTCCGTTTCGTCAAGCATAAACCAGCCGTCGAAATTATGTCCGAGCTTGGTCGGTGCGGTCGGCTCGGTTACGGCTTGGTCAAACGCGACGTCAACGGTAGTTACGGCGTCGCCGTTGTGGAATTCTACGGTTATGGTTTTTGCCGTCCACTTGGCGTACGCCACGCGATTTTCCTCGGCGATAGCTTCGATATTTACGTCAAAGTCATACGCGGTCGTGCATTCGGGCGTGGTGTACCAGCCGCCGAACGTGTAGCCTGTGCGCGTGGGAGCGGTGGCAAGCGCGGCGGGCTTTTTGCCCTCCTGTACTTGAATGACGTCTATATGAGACTCGTCATCGCAGTTGTAGTTAAACGCAAAGTCGTACGTCGCCTTTTCGTCTATGTACGCATAGAACGTTTTGTCGCCCGTCGTACCCTTTGCGATATTAGTCACTCTGTCGGCGTCGGCGTATTCCTTGGCGCCGTCCTCGCCCACCGTGTACTTGCCGAACCAGCCGATAAAGTTGTAGCCGTCCTTAATCGCGGTCGGTCTGGGCAGAGTGGCTATGCTCGTTTCCACCGTGTACGTCAAATTGGTCGTAGGCGCGGTGGCAAGCGGGTTGCCCTCACTGTCGTTGTCTATAACATAGGTAATGTTGTATGTAACTGCCGTCCACTTGGCGGTAAGCGTGATATCTTTTGTTACCGCAGTGGTAAATACGTAAGCGGTTTGCGATCCTGTTTCGAACCAACCGTCGAATGTATAGCCTGCGCGGTTTCTAATCGCGTCAGTGGTGGGGTCGGTCGCAGTGGCATTTTTGTTTACCGTCTGAGCGGCGGGCGCGGTAAGTCCGTCTACTCCCGTCCTGAACGTGACTGTATACTTAACCTGCGTTACGGTAACGGTAAACGTGTCCGTTTTGCCCCTGTAAGTAACGGTAATCGTGCAAGTGCCCTCTTGGCTGCCGTTGTAGCCCGAGGTTGTATAATCGCCGGACTTGAGCGTTTCCTCGCTCTCGTCGCTGTACTTTGCCGTAACCTCCATGCCGGTAAGGTCAAGCCTGTCGCCAACCTCGTATTCGCGCTTGGTAGGTCGTTTTGTTACCTCGATGCCGACGAGCTCGACGATTTTTACGGTAACGGTAAACGTAGCGGTCTTGCCGCCGTACGTAACAGTAATCGTTTGCTCCTCGGTTTGAGTGGGGGTGGAATTGTATCCCTTAACCTCGTAATCGGTTACTACCTCCGACGTGTCGTTCTCGTAGTATGCGGTAACTACAAGACCGTCAAGGTTAAGCTCGTCGCCCTCTATGTATTCCTTGTCGTTGGGCTCGGAGGTGATTTCTATATGATCGACCGCCGGCGCTACCACCGTAACGGTAAGCCTTGCCGCCTTTTGGTTGTACGAAACGGTAACGTTTTGTTCGCCGAGCTTGGTTTTGTCGTAGCCGGTGATTGTGTATTCGTCGGCTTTGAGCACCTTTGTGGTGTTGTCGCTGTACTTGGCGGTAACAACCATGCCCGTCTTGTCAAAATCCTCGCCCTGAACGTATGTGAGCTTGGTGGGCGGCGTGGTTATTTCGATGCCGCTGAAAGTAACCGCGGCGGAATTTTTGGTCCACTGCGCGTACAGCTTTACGTCGCTCTTTACCTTTTCGGTAAACGCGTATTCGGTCTTTCCAGCCACGTCCGTCGTCCACTTGTCAAACGTATAATCAGTACGCGTGGGATCGGCGGGCTTTGTCGCGGCGGTCTTTTCCGTGACCTTATCCTCGCGGTATACCCCGCCCGTCGGCGCGCCTTCGTAATTGTAATAATACGTGACTGTGTACTGTTTGGAAGGGTCTTTTGTCGCTTTAACGTCCGAGCAAGCAACAGCAAGACCCGCCGTCAATGCCAAAACAAAAGCAACGATAAAAATGCCTATTCTTTTCCTCATCATTACCCCCAACTTTATGTGTCAAAGCACACTTTTAGTTGATACATTATATGATACATCATTATAAATAGATTGTCAATAGCCTAATAAAAATTTGTCCCGCCCAAAATCATAAATTTTTTCGCGCTTGACAGCTGTTTTTTATAGTGATATACTGTTTTTGTTATGAAACTTATACCAAACAACACCGATTTAACGAATATCGACTGCCATATCCACAGCCCGTTTTCCCCCGACGCAAAAGGCTGCGGCGCCGACGAGCCGCAAATAATAGCGGACAAAGTTCGCGCAAAAGGCCTTAGAGGCTTTATCGTCACCGACCATGTGGACGTAGGATACTGGAACGGGTATATAATAGACTTCGATAAATACTTTGACGCGTGGCGAAAAGTGCGCGACGACAATCCCGACTTAACTATATATATAGGATTAGAGGTCGGGTTCGATATAAGACACGCAAGCGAAACGGCAAAGCTCATCAAAAACTTGCCCCTCGAATACGTGATAAACAGCGTGCACAACTGGGAGCATCCCGTACCCGCACCCGCGGGCGTGCCGCCGTACCTTACGTACCTGCAAGCGATTAGGCAGTCGCTCGACGCCGACTACGAATTTAACACAATCGGACACATAGGTTTTTTGGAGCGGTATATAAATACGCCGATGGAGTACGCCGAATATAAAGACATTATGGACGATATAATAGAAACCGCCGTAGCGCGCGGAATAAGGATAGAGGAAAACACCAACTCCGCACTGCCGCCCCGCCAACCGCGCGAGGACTTTTTGCGTGCGTACAAAGCGGCGGGCGGAATAAAGCCGGTGCTCGGCTCGGACGCGCACACATCGGACAAAATCGGTCAGCACTTTGCCGAAGCCGACGAGTTTTTGAACAAAATATTCGGATAGTTCATTTTTAACACAACAAAAAACGCGCCTTTTTGTAAGGTGCGTTTTTCGTTGCTATTAAAAATGGTCTTATTTGTTGGCAATCCATATCGGGTAGACGCGCACTTTTACAGCGGTGTTTTCCCAGAATGCGATTTGCTCTATCTCCTCCGCCGTGGTGATTGGTTCGCCGTCGGGCGTAGCTGAGAATCCGCCGAGAGTATATCCGTATCTGTAAGGAAGGTTGTCGGCATATTCCTCCCAATTTATGACTACTTGTAAATTATACTTAACACCCAACAAGCCGCCTATCGTATAACATATTGAATATGCGTATGCATATCCGTCGTCGTAGGCTATTTCACAATTCGGCGAGGAATACGTCGTCGTGCCCATCCCTTCGGAAACACAGCCTTCCGGAATAGTAATGCTACGTGTTCCCCATAAATATTCTCCTTTGTCATCATATTCCCTAGCGACTGCACACCGCCCGAGTTCGGTAAGCGTGTTCGGAAGATACACGTATTCCAATTTTTTACAATAGTCGAAGGCATTTGCGCCTATCCAAGTCACGTTTTTGGGTATAAACAAGGTGGATTGAGTATTTTTGTAGTAAAATGCCCTATCTGCTATACCCATAACATAATCGGGTATAACTATGTTGCCGCCCACACCGAACATAAGCACATTGTCGCTCTTTCGAATGATATACCCGCAATCGCTCTTGTATATGGGATTGTATTCCGACACGACAAATTCGATTATATTATCACAGTAGCAAAACGCGTTTTTCTCTATTTCAATCACGCTTTCGGGTATTTGCACACGTTTTAAGTTAGCGCAGCTAAAAGAATATTGGGCAAGCTTTTTTACGCCGTCGGGTATTGTCATTGTTTCAAGCTTGTCGGAATATATTGCCCATTGTGCTATTGTATCGACGTCCGACGGAATTGTGCTATTTTCGTTTGCGAAAGTAATTGCGTTGTCGCTCCTTCGTATCAAGCAATTACCCTCTGCCCTGTAATATTGATTGTCGGCGTCTACCGTCAAATTTTCCATTCCCGATTGACTGAATATATTATCGTTTATAAAAGATACGTGTTTGGGTATGTGTATTGCTTTCAGCTTTTCGCAACCCTCAAATGCACCGGCGTTGATTTTTTCCACCGTATCGGGAATAACAACTCTTTCGAGATTGGCGCAACCTTTAAATGCGGCGGTACTTATATACGTAAAACCGTCGGGAATTGTAACGCTTGTTACGTCGTTACAGCCACTGAATGCACCGACGCCTATTTGCGTAACAAAAAGACCGCCGTACGTTTGCGGCAAAACTATATCCCCCGACGCCTTGTTACATTTTTTAATTTGGTATTCGTTTTTGTTCGTCATCAATTCCATGGTTAATGACATAGGAGCCACCGTCAACGCCTTCGACCACTCGGAATCTACGTAGTACTTGCCGTCGCCCAACGCCTTTACCTTTATTTCAATAGCTTTACCTTCCCTTACGGCAAACTTAACGTCAAAAAAATTTTCGGTAGTTTTGTATTCTGTTCCGTCAACACTTACGACAAAGTCTACATGCAGCGGGTCGTCGTTCCATGTAACTATGCCACCGCTTCTTGCAAGTCCGTCGGGCGTAGGCAGCTTTTGCGGCGAACTGTCGGACGGCCCGCATGCCACAACAACCGCCATACAAAGCACTGCAAGCAGTGTAATAACTATTAATGTGAATATTCGTTTAATCCAAGTCGTCATAATATTCCCGCTCCTCGGTTTCGCCTATCGAGTCTATCGGATCGGCCAACGGCAACAGCCAAGTGTAGGTGCCCGTAGGCTTTATTGTAATCGGACACCGTCCCGACCAGTTGCAAAATGCCCACAAATCAACCTCGTATATATCTTCAAACAAAAAGCAAGCTATTATAGGCGATATAAATTTTTCCACGGCGCGACTATCCAAGCCGGCAGCGCGCATATTACTTTCACCGTCAACTGCATAGTAAGAGCCGTGTTCTACAAACATGTATTTTTTAAACATGCCTTCAATGCCGGCTTCGTATTCTATGGCAATTAACAACTCGCGCAATTCCGTTTGATCATTGCCGTACCGCGTAGACCCGACATAGTAATATTCGTTGCTTTGGTATCTATCTAAAAAGGTGAAAATATCATCCTCATAATAATACATACCGCCGCCGCGCCCTATATCGTAAAATAAATTGTTACCGAGATAGCACAGTATATTAATATTGTTGTTGTCCAAAAAATTTATGTTGTCGTCATAGAATCCCGGTCTTATTTGTCCGATTACCTCTCTTATTCGCGGAATAAGCATGCCGTCCAAAAATTCGTACCTGCTTCCGTACCGCGGATAGATGTTATTACCGTATATACGCTTATAGTGGTTTTCGTGATAAGCCTCAAACCATACGGAAGAAGGACACAGGCTCCTATCCAGTATTATTGTCGTGCCGCTGATAGGACCCTCTGCAATCTCTGTCAGAACCGTTTCCGCAAAATACGAGTAAATGTCGGTATTGACATGTGCGTCCACAAGGTCCAAAAACCTATTGCTTTCGTCATAGTCGTTAAAGTTCAATTCGTCGGTATTACAAATAAACAAAATCCTGCAATTATTGCGTTTAAACTTCAAAAACCTATCGTACAATTCAGCTGTAGGCTGGTACGGTTCATTGTCCGCAAATTGAAGTGGCAACAATTCGTTTAGCTCGTATATTACCAAGGCGTTTTTTATGGAGTCCTCGTTGTACAACCAAATAGGTTCGCCAAAGCGTTCTTGGCTCGGAACGGATTCGCGCCACACATCCTTGTATATCGCTTTTATATCGTAATACTTAAACTCATTAAACGCAGTATGCTGCTGTGCATATATATCCACCAAATCGCCCAAAAAACCGTTTACATAGTTTTGCGATTTCATATTGTCGGTTAGGTAGTATATGTTCCTATAGCAATCATTGGTGCAAACATGGTCGGGATCGATAAAAAATTCGTCTTCGCTCCAGCCGTCCGCAGTTGCAACTGTAGGGCGAGCCGTGCAGCAAAGCGCGGTAATAAACAGCACCAATGCCGTGATTATTGCGCTTATGCGTGCTTTTAACGATAGTGTTTGTGTCGGCATGTTTTCTTCCTCCCGAGAAATTATTTCAAAGCAAACGGCGTCGTAATAATTACGACGCCGTTGTCATGTTCATATTACTATATGCATTTATCTTTGTCAAGAGTTTACAAAAAAATAAATTTGAGAAAATTTTTGCTTCCTTGGAAAAATTTTACAAGCTTTTTTTGTATATGGCGCGGATCTCGGATTTGTCCAAAACCTTGTAGCCGCCGTCCATAATCAGCGTGCTTTCGGTTATGCCGTCCAGCATGTCCTCGGTCGCGCCGAGCTCGGTTATGTTCATTACAAGTCCTATGCTCTTCATCCAACTTTCCATTGCCGCAAGGCCTTGTTCGGCGGTCTGCTGTTCCGTCTTGCCGTCGGGGTTGACGCCCCAAACGTTTACGGCGTACCGCGCGAACTTTTTTATTCCGTACGGCATGATATACCTGTAATAGGGCATCGATACCGCCGCGAGCGTCATTCCGTGCGTGGCGTCGGTGTGCGCGCCTACCGCTTGACCGAGCATATGCACTTCCCAGTCGGTAGTCTTGCCCTTGGCGACAAGTGTGTTAAGCGCCCACGTCGCTATCCACATTATGTTGCTGCGCGCCTCGTAGTCGGTAGGGTTCTTTACCGCTATATTCGCGCTGTGTATGAGCGAGCGCAACAGCCCTTCCATTATATAATCGCTGGTGTTGTCGTCCTCGCCCGAAAAATACTGCTCGAGTATGTGCGACATTATGTCGTATATGCCGGATACCATTTGGTACTTGGGCAGCGTGTAAGTAAATTCGGGATTGAGTATAGAAAACTTGGGGAACACATTCTCGCCGAACACGTGCCCGATTTTCAGCTTTTGTGCGTGGTTGGTTATTACCGAGCCGCCGTTCATTTCGCTGCCCGTGCCCACCATTGTCAACACGCACCCGACGGGTATAATGTCGCAAGTAACGTCCTCGAACCGGATAAAGTATTTATCCCACGCGTCGTCGTTGCAGTTGACCGAAACGGACACGGCCTTGGCGTAGTCGCACACCGACCCGCCGCCGACGGCTAATATCAAATCCGCCTTGGCGCTTTTGGCGCGCTCTATCCCCTCTTTAAGCTTGTCCGAGGTGGGATTGGGCATTACGCCGGCGTCCTCGTAAACGTTCTTGTCGTTGGCTTTGAGTATGGCGACCACCTTGTCGTATATGCCGTTCTTTTTGATAGACCCGCCGCCGTACACAAGCAGTACGTTTTTGCCGTACTTAGGCAGCTCCTCGTTAAGTCCGTCCAGCGCGTCTTTGCCGAAATACAGCTTTGTGGGATTGCAGTACGTAAAATTTCCGAGCATGATATATCTCCTTATAATAAATCTCTATTACTACTCAACAACGAATATGAACGAGTACACGTCCTGACCGCCGTCGAAGTCGTAGAATTCCAAGTCGGTCGTGTTGCGCACATGCGCCGCTATCTTGGCTACGTCCTCGTCGCTTGCGGCTTTGCCGCGCATTGCTATAATCACCGATTTGTCCGTCTTGTCTATCTTGTCCAACAACTCGCATGCGGCAACTATCATATCGCCGTTGCACGCAAGCAGGTCTTTGCCCGCAAACCCCAAAAAGTCGCCTTTTTTAATATCCTTTCCGCATATGTGACTGTCGCGCACGGCGTACGTTACAAGCCCCGTTTCCACCGTGTTTACGGCGTCCTCGAATATCGCTTTGATTTTGTCTACATCGTCCGCAGTGTAGTCGTGCATGGACAGTGCCGAATATCCCTCGGCAAGCGTCTTGCTTTCGATTACAACCACCTGCGACTTTGTGTACAGCTCCGCTGCCTGCTTGGCGGTGAGTATTATGTTGGAATTGTTGGGCAACACGAATATAACCTGCGCATTTACCTCGTCGAACGCCGCTATAAAGTCCTGCGCCGAAGGGTTCATAGTTTGCTTGCCGTCCACAACGTAGTCGGCGCCAAGCGACTTGAACTGTTCTATAATGCCGTCGCCGTCGGCAACCGCCACGCACGCGTACTTTTGTCTATTCGCATTTTTGGGCGTTTGCCGCACAAACCGATTGCGCACCACCACTTCGGTGTGCTGAACGGACATGTTTTCCACCTTGACCGCTACAAGCTCGCCCACCGTCAGGCAGTAGCTAAGCACCTTGTCGGGCTCGAATGTATGTACGTGCACCTTTATGCGCGTACCCGTTTTGAACGCGACTATGGAGTCGCCGCCAATCGATTCCAAATACGTTATAAGCGTTTTTACGTCGTAGGCTTCTACGTCCGTCTTTTTGCTTGTTAATTGCGCAATAACCTCGGTGCAGTAGCCGAACTTCATTTCGCTGTTTTCGTCGAACTTGTCGGTATCCGCAGCCGCCGCGACCTCGGTGTGCGCGTGGTTTTGCATTGCGCTGTCAGCCTCGCCGAGCAATGCGCGGTTCATTCCTTCCACTATGTACACAAACCCCGCGCCGCCGCTGTCTATAACGCCCGATTCTTTCAGTACGGGCAGCAGCTCGGGCGTGCGTTCGAGCGACGCATACATTTCGTCGATAAACACGGAGAAGTATTTGTCGGTGCTCTCGTCGTCGCCTACCTTGCTTGCGCCGTCGGTAGCCTCGCGCATTACGGTAAGTATCGTGCCCTCTGTGGGCTGAACAACCGCCGAATACGCTTGCTTTACGCCCGCGGTAAACGCCGCTTTAAGCTCCCTTATACCCGCCTGCTTTACGCCGACAAGGCCGCGCCGCACTCCCTCGAAAAACTGCGACAGTATTACGCCGCTGTTGCCGCGCGCCGACAAAAGCATGCCGCGGGCAAGCTCGGCCGCCACTGCGGAAATATCTCCGCTGTCCACCGCCGCAAGCGCGGATATACCCCCCTCAATGGTGCGCGCCATGTTCTCGCCGGTGTCGCCGTCGGGTATGGGAAAAACGTTGAGCTCGTTTACCGTCTGCGCGTTGTTTCTGAGATTGACCGCTCCGCTCTTGACCATATCGGCAAAGGCGTAGCCGTCCAACTTGTAAGTAGCTGCCATGCGCTCACCCATTAGTTATTGAGTGTGGCGTACTGGTCGCCGAATGCGTAAAGAGCAACCGTTTCGGGACCTACCGACGCGCCTATGGTGGGGCCTATTTCGTTGATAACGATTTCTTTGGGATTGATTTTTGCCTTGACCTGCTCGGCAAGATATTGTGCGTCCGCTTCGCAATCGGCGTGCGCGACGAAAATAGTTTGCTCGGATGCGGGATACTCCTCGTCGGTGAGCGAAGCCGCAAGCATGTTGACGATTTCGTCGAGCGAGTTTTTACGCCCCTTAACCTTTTTGACTGCCTCGTTTTCGCCTATTCTGTTGCTGATGAGAATGGGCTTAATGCCGAACAGATTGCCGAAGAACGCTGCGGTAGCCTTTACCCTGCCGGCGCGTTTTAAGTACGACAAATCTCCGATAGCGGCAAACTGCATTGCTTTGGGCGAAATAGCCTCGGCATGCGCCGCAACCTCCTCCACACTCGCGCCGAGCGCGGCAAGCTTAGCCGCCTCGATAGCCACAATCAATTCGCCGCACACCGAGTTTTTGGGGTCGACACAAATTATCTTTTGATCGGGATATTTTTCCATCAAGCGCTTTGCTTCTTGCATACCGAGGTTGTACGAACCGGACAGCGCCGACGAACACGCAACGTACACTATGTCGTAGCCTTGTTCTAAGTACAGCGTAAACACGCGTTCGAATTCGGGGCCGGAAACCTGCTGGGTTATTATGCGCTTGCCTGCGCGCATTGCGTCGTACATATCCTTAAAGGTGAATACGTCCTGATCGCAGGAGGCAGGCACTTCCTTGCCGTCCCACACAAGGCTCATAAGAGCGTAGTCGAAATCGTATTTTTCGCGCAATTCCTTGCAAGGATCTGCGCAGGAATCGGTAATTACTTTAACTTTGTTCATAATTTCCTCCGAAAGTACATAATGTGAAAATATTCACTTGTGCATAGTAACATATATATGCGTATTTGTCAAATACAATAAGGGCGATTGCTATTTATCGCCCTTATCGCTATCGTCATGATTTATCTCGTACCCGAAAATATCGTATTCGGGTTGATTTTTTTCGTCGTTCGGTTTTTGCTCCGCTTGTTTCTTCTGCTTAATCAACTCGGCTTTGGTGGTATTTGCCGGAATCTTTTTGAGCACTGTAACAGACAATGCGCAAAACATAAAGTCGAGCGAAACAAGCACGACCGTCGCAATAACGGCGAGCACCGCATATCCGCCCACCTTGCTCACCCAAACGTTTACGTCTATATCCAAGCCCACCGTAAGCACGTTGGTTACGATAAGGTACACCACTCCGACGGTCAGGTTGAAAAACACTATTGCGATCGCCGCGCGAATAAGCGCCGTTTTCCACTTAAAGTAAGATAGCTTGTCCAAAGCAACGGTAAGCACGCCGTACGGTGCGAATATGAGTACGAACATAAGCCACTTGACGGAAAGCCCGCTCATAAGGAACATAAGTCCTATCGACGCGGCGGCGCAAAGCAGTCCGTATACGATACTGCCGCGCTTGCACGCCAAAAATATGCAAAATGCCGCTAAGTATAACGGCATAAAGCTAAGCGGAAGATACGCCGTGGCGGCGCACATTATTACGGCAAGCGCGGTGCAAACCGCCGCCGTCGTCAATTTTTTGGTTTGAACCTTCATCAGCAGCAACGCATAGCATTGCAAAGGCAGTCGGTAAGGCAGTACGCGCAGCAGCACGTGGACAGACAGTTGGACATGTCCTGCTGTTGACCGCCGCCGTAATCATTGTACGGGGGTTGGTTGTTGTACTGACCGCCATAGTTGTTGGGATTGACGTTAGGGTTTTGTTGGTTTTGCGCCGTGCTCTGGCCGCCGCCCATAGAGAGATTGAGCTTATCCAGCGACGAACGGTACTTGGCGTTGTTGGGGTCTTCCCTAATAGCCATTTCGAGCTGCGTTTTGGAATCCGTCAACCATTCGCGCTTGTAAAAAATAATCGCCTGCATATAATGCCATTCGCCGTTGCGGTTTTGAATGGAATCGAGTATATCCTGCGCCTCGTCGTACTTGCCCTGACGGATAAGCCCGTCCACAGTGCCGAAATCGCCGACGTTGCCGCCGCTTACCGTATCACGGCTTAAATCGGAGGAAATCAAAACCCACGCTTCTTCAAGCTCTTGGAGCTTGCGCGCGCCCTCGTTGCCCTCCTCGCCCGAACGGAACCGTTGTTCGCCGTACAGGTCGTGAAGCTCTTGATATTTGGCTTTTATCGTTTCGGGGTCGGCGGATTTATCCAGTCCCAAAACCTTGTAAGGATCTTTCATAGTCAACTCCTTTTAAACACGAGGACTTTTTAGCTTTTTTTCTGAATTAAGCAACTCTTTTGCTTTGCTCGGCAGTCCGTCGAAAACTATGTTGCGAAGCAATCCGTAGCTTTGCGTAAACCTCATTCCGCTAAAACATTCCTGCGCACGCGCGCAAATACCGTTAAAGCAAAATTCCAGCTTGTCCTTGTGTTCGGCAATAAAGCCTTTCCTGTTTGTAAAGTTGCCGTACGCCGCCAAAAACGGATTGTACCGCTTGTGCTTGCTGTCCTCGGTTATGTCGTCCAGCGCGTCGGCAAGGTAAACAAACTTACCTATATTATAACACAGTCCTTTAAGATTGTCATCTGTTTGCACGCCCAAAATCAATTCGGGCAGTTTTTTGAGCAGCGACGCAAACGGATCGGCGGCGCGGTCTATGCTGTTTACACCCGATTTTTCCACTTTTCGCTGCGCCGCATACGCCTTTTCTATCGCTTCGTAAATTTGCGGATACGCCTTTTTTGCCGCGCGGAACGGCTTTTTCAGCATACGCCGCACAATCCTATACTTAACGCCGTCGCCGTCGATAACGCCGTCGTCCGCCTTTTGGTAGGACAAAAGTATGTTGGCGGCAACAAGCCGTTCCAAGAGCGGATTGGGTTGGAGTATCGCCTTCTTTTTGGGATTGAGTATGCAGCCGTGCTCCTCTATAACCACGTTTTGCGCGGAATAGTCGTGCAGCAATGCCGAAAAAAAGGCAAAGTCATAGTTGGTGGTAAACCGCGGCATATTGCCGTACAGCACACCCGTTTGACAGCACATTCCGCAATAGAACGATCGGTACAGCACAAAATCGCTTGCCCGAAGCGTCGATTTGTCGGGAACAACGTAGCCGTACATTATACGCGTACAAACCCGATTTTTTTGTAAACCTTGTCGAGCGTTTTGCGCGCGAGGTACGCCGCCTTTTGCGCGCCCATTTTCATAAGCTCGCAAAGCGCGTTGTCGTCGCTGCGCAGCTTTTCGTACTTTTCGCGTATCGGCCTGAGCGTTTCCACAGTCGCCTCGCCCACCCGCTTTTTAAATTCGGCGTACGAGCAGTTTGCGAACTCGCGCTCCGCTTGTTCGATAGTGATGTCGTTTTCCGCCGCATAAATGGTGAGCAAGTTGCTTATACCCGCCTTGTCCTCGCTCGCCTTTATCTCGGTACCGCAGTCGGTGACGGCGCGCTTGAACTTACGCATAATTGCGTCGGGCGTATCCAGTATGAATATAGAGCCGTCGCCCTCGCCGTCGCTTTTTCCCATCTTAGCCGTGGGGTCGGACAGCGAGTGTATGCGCGCGCCGTACGTGGGTATCTTGCCCACGGGCACGGTAAAGGTGGGACTGTAACGGTTGTTAAATCTATTGGCTATCGTGCGGCAAAGCTCGACATGTTGAAGCTGGTCCTCGCCGACAGGCACGATATCCGCTTGGTACAGCAATATGTCCGCCGCCATAAGCACGGGATAATCAAACAGCCCGACGTTGATATTGTCGGGGTTCTTTTTGCTCTTGTCCTTGAACTGCGTCATGCGGCTCGCTTCGCCGAACATTGTGTAGTTGTTCAACAACCAGCTGAGCTCGGCGTGCGCGGTTACGTGCGACTGCAAAAAGACTACGTCGCGCTCGGGATTGATACCGACGGCAATCAATAGCGCAAAAAGCCGCTTACTGTTTTCCCTGAGCTCTTTGGGCTCGATGGCAACGGTAATGGCGTGCAAATCGGCAACGGCAAACAAGGTGTCGCAATCCTTGCCCATATCCCCCCAGTATTTCATAGCGCCGAGGTAGTTGCCGAGCGTGGGGTTGCCCGTGGGTTTTATGGCGGAAAACACGCGCTTGCGCTTTTCCGTATTTTGCTGTAAATTTTGTTCGTTCATAATGGTTGTAATATTTATAAAATTTAATTTTTGCAATACCGCTCGGTCAAAAACTTAAATATATCCTGCGGCGGTATGACGTCGTTGTGTATTTGCTTTGCCGAATACACGGCTATCAAGTCCTCGGGCGCGGGAAGGGCTGTCACGTCCTCCATTTGCCGCATAAGCTTGCCACCGTCATGCGGAATTTTTTCACCGAGCGCTGTCATTACGTACTTTGCCGACCTGTATGGACTGGATATGGACAGCACTACCGTGGGATGAACAAAATCCCTGTCGATTGCAACGGCGTATGCCGCCGCGGTGTGGGTGTTGGCAAGATATCCGTATTCCTCAAACAAGTCCGCTATAACGTCCAGCGCGTCGTCCATGTCCGCTGTGCCGCCGGCAAGATAGGAGCGCAGCGTGTGTATTTCCTCTTCCGTTACCGAAAACCTGCCGTTGGACCTTAACTCGTCCATGCGTGCGGCGGTAAGCGGTGCGTCGTTGCCGCTTATGCCGAAAATCAACCGTTCGAGGTTGCCGAGCAAGGGTGCGTCGTGGCGGCTCGTCATGCTGTTTATGTCGTACCCGCCCGAATTTATAAAGTCGATAAGCGCGGTAAAATTTGTTGCCGCAATCGCCAGCTTATTGATAGGCAAGCCCATTTTGGATGCGTAGTAGCCTGCTATCATTCCGCCGAAATTGCCGACGGGCATTACAAAATCTATCTTGTCGCCCGCCGATATTTCGCCCGAATTTACAAGGTCGCAGTACGCCGAATAATAGTAAGCGATTTGCGGCACTACCGTGCCGATATTGACGGAGTTAGCCGACGACAAGGTAATATTATTCTCACCGAGCGCGGCGTTTAAACTGCCGTCGGTCAACACCGATTTGACCGCCGCTTGCAGCCCGTCGTAGTCCGAGCTTACGCCCACAATGGTAACGTTACTTTGGTCGATAGACCGTAGCTCGCGCAGCTGCAAATCGCTCATTCCGTCCTGCGGATAAAACACGCATAGCCGCATATCCTCCGCTTTGTCGAATGCAAGCGCCGCCGCCTTGCCTATATCGCCGGCAGTGGCTATCGGTATCAGCGTGGTAGACGTTATATTCTTTGCCGCTTTGGCGCGCCTGATAAGCTCAGGCAAAAGCGCAAGCGCCATGTCCTTGGACGAATGGCTTTTGCCATGCCACAGCTCGGACACAAACGCGTTGTCGTCAACTTTGACGGTGGGCGCGGGGTCGTCCTCACCGCCGAACGTTTGCTTGGCTATCCCGCCTACGTCGAAATCGAAAAACGCTTTGAGCGTTTTTTCTACGCGCGCCGCGTAATCGAGGTCGAGCATATCCGTGTAATTAAGCACGGGGAGCCCGCTCGGCACGTACAGTCCGCCGTCGGGCGCAAAGCCGTTCAGCACCGCGGTCGCTCCGTCAACGCTCACCGACGCGTCGCGGGTTGAAGTGTAATTAAGCATTGATTATATTGAACTTATTGAAGAAATTGGGAAGCTTATCGCCCGAAACGGTGGCCGTAAATTCGGTTTCGGTAAACTTTTCCATCGTGTCGAAAATGGGTTTGAGCGTTTCGGGATCGACGTTAAGCAGCCTGTTAAGCCCGTCTATAAACACAAACTGTATATCGAAATTGGTGGCGAGCATGCCCTTTAAGAACCCGCTAAGCTCGTATGTATTTCTTACGCCGTACTCCGCAACGTTTACAAACCGAATGTTGGGATTAAGCCCGAGCGACTGGTTGTTGTCGGTGATAAAAACCACCTGACCGGTTGCGTTTTCGACGGCGGCATTGGCGGCGTCCATGACGCGCTGGGTTTTGCCCGTTCCTTTGGTACCGTAGATAACAGAAATCATAATATATACACTCCTTTATGGTTATTTATCTTGTAACTTGGATATAAACTCGCCGATGGCGTCAAGCCCATGCTCGATATCGCTTTCCGACGCGGCGTAAGAAAACCGAATGTATTCGGGAGCGCCGAAGCTTTCGCACGGAATGACGGCGACCAGTGCTTTTTCGAGCAATACCGAGGCAAAGTCGAACGCCGAAGTTATAAGCCGTCCGTCACATTGCTTACCTATAAACTTGCCCACCGACGCCATAACGTAAAACGCGCCCTCGGGCTGTATAAAGTCAACGCCAAGCTTTTTAAGCCGCGCCGTCATCAAATCCCGACGGGCTGCAAAGGTCGCTTTCATCTCGCTTAAAAAGGCTTCGCCGTGGACCTTGTCGGTAAGCGCAGCCACCGAAGCGTACTGCGCTATGGAATTGGCGTTGGACGTGCTGTGGCTTTGCATGGACGACATAGCATAAGCAATATGCCCCGCCGCGGCCGCATATCCCATACGCCAGCCCGTCATAGCATAGCTTTTGCTAAATCCGTTTATCAGGATTGTGCGCTCTTTAAGAATATCCGAATACGCCGCTATCGAACAGTGCTTGCCACTGTACGTAAGCTTTTCGTAAATCTCGTCGGACACGACAAAAATATCGTGCTTTTCCAGTATCTGTGCCAGCCCGCTAATCTCGCTTTGGGTGTACACCGCGCCCGTCGGGTTGTTGGGGTTGTTCAGTATAAACGCTTTGGTCTTATCGGTTATCGCACTCTCGAGCTCGGCGGGTGTTATCTTAAAGCTGTTTTCGGGTTTGGTTTGAACAAATACGGGAACGCCACCCGCCATCTTGACGATTTCGGGATAGCTAAGCCAGTACGGCGACGGAATAATCACCTCGTCGCCTTGGTCGAGTATCGCCATAAACGCGTTGAACAGCGAATGCTTGGCGCCGCTGCTCACCACAATATCGGCGGGCTCGTAATCAAGCGCGTTGTCGTTTTTCAGCTTTTGGCAAATAGCGGCTTTGAGCGCGGGTATACCGGCGACGGGCGTATACTTGGTAAAACCCTTGTCCAGCGCCTCCCGCCCCGCGTTAACGATATAATCGGGCGTGTCGAAATCGGGCTCGCCCACCGCAAACGAAACCACGCGCATACCGTCCGCTTTCATCTTTTTCGCTCGCGCCGTTATCTCCAACGTCAACGACGGCGAAATCTGTTTTGCGCGCTTTGCTATTTCCAACTGTTTTCTCCTATATCAATATTCCTTTACATTGTACACTATTATCAAGAAAAAATCAAGACATTATCAAATTCTTAATTCTTAATTCTCTATATCGCTCGGCAACCTAAAATCCGAGCGCGGCGAGAATGACACCGAGCCGATTTTAACGCCGTCGGGCATACAAGAACGCTTGAACTGCGACATGAAAAACCGCTTAAAGAATGTGTCGAGCGCCTTTTGTATTTGTTCGTCCGCCACGTCGTAGAATGCGGTCTTTAACAAAAACTCTATCTTTTTACGCGTAAAGCCGTAACGGCAGTAATAGTACATTATAAAGTCCAAAAGGTCGTACTTACCCAAAATGTCCTCGGTCTTTTGCGCGATCTTTCCGTCTTTGTCCGCAGGCAACAGCTCGGGCGAAATATCGGTGTTCAATATGTCGGTAAGCACAGCCTTGGCTTCGCCGCCCAAACGCTCCGCTTCGTATGCGATAAGGTGCTTTACAAGAGTTTTGGGCACGCCTGCGTTCACGCCGTACGACGACATATGGTCGCCGTTGTACGTACACCAGCCGAGCGCAAGCTCGCTCATGTCCCCCGTACCCACAACCAAGCCGTTTATCTTGTTGGCAAGGTCGAACAGTGTCATGGTGCGCACGCGCGCCTGCGCGTTTTCGTACACCACGTCCGTCTTTTTGTGATCTATGTCGGCGAGGTGACTGTTTACCGTGTCCTTTATATCTATTACTTTAATCTTTATGCCGAGCGCGGCGCACAGCCTTTCGGCATTGCTTTTTGTGCGCGCGGTCGTGCCAAAGCACGGCATTGTAACCGCCGTTATCTTGTCCCTACCGACAGCGTTGTTGCAAACGAGCAGCGCAAGCGCCGAATCCAGTCCGCCCGACACGCCCAAAACAAGCGCGTCAGCCTTGGTTGCGGCAAAGCGTTTTTTAAGGCCCGCCGCCTGCATTGATATAATAAGCTCGGCACGGTAATGGAACTCGTCCGTGGGAACGAATGGATAACGGTATACTTGACGGCAAATGCGCTCGCCGCGCATTTTGTCGCCCAGCTTGAAGGTTATAAGCTCGTAATGCTTGTCGGAGGGCTTAACGCCTATCTTGCGACGATCGTATATAAGCCGCTCGATATCTATATCCGCCATAGCGTTGTCGCCATCAAAGGGATCGCTGTCGTCAATTATGCCGCCGTTTTCGGCTATTATGTTGTGACCAGAAAACACCACGTCGGTGGACGATTCGCCCGCGCCGGCGTCCGCATAAACGTATGCGCAATGTTGCCTGCCCGATATGCTTTTTACAAGCAGCTCGCGGTATTCGGCTTTGCCGACAACCTCGTCGGACGCCGAAAGATTGGCAATAACCGTCGCGCCCGCACGACACATTTGCACCGACGGCGGAACGTCCGTCCACATATCCTCGCAAATTTCGCAGCCGAGTACGAGGTCGGAATAATCCTTGCACTTAAACAAAACGTTACCCATAGGCACGCCGTAATCGTCGCTTGTTATAACTCCGTCAAAGGCGGGAGTAAAATACCGCTTTTCGTAAAACTCGCCGTAATCGGGCAATTCGGTCTTGGGCACAATGCCTAAAATCTTTCCGTCCGCCATAACGACGGCACAGTTGTACAGTCTGCCGTTTTGCTCTACCGGCGCACCTACAACCGCAACCATATCGGAGGGCACGGCGGCGGCGACAGCATTTACCGCCTTCACCGTCTTTTTCAAAAGCTCGCGCGTAAAAAACAAATCGGCGCACGTGTAGCCGCATATGCACAGTTCGGGGAATACGGCAATCTCCACACCTAATTCCGCGGCGCGCTTAATCAGCTCTATTATCGCTTTGCCGTTGTAATCGGGATTACCTACCTTTATTTCGGGCGTGTACGCACCCACTCTTACCATTCCGTATTGCATATTATATGAATGAGACCTCCTTATCGTAATGCTTTGAAAGCTCAGTCGCGCGTCAGACGGGCAACAGGCGGCGAGCCGCCGAAGGGAGCGTAGACCCACCTACGTGACCGAGGCGGATTGTCGCACGTAGCCCGTATCACGCGATGAATGTGCTTTCAAACACGCCGTCACGCGAAAATAAAATTTTAGCCTTTGCTATGTCCTGCTGATACAGGTCATCCTCGGTGCGTTCTATACGGGCGCGCTTTTTCACTCCCAAAGCGTCAAGCGTCTGCTCGAGCACGCCCTTTACGCTCGGATCGCCCATCGCCAAAAACACGTCGTCGGGCGAAACGAACGCAATATATTCGTCGCGCTCGCGCACGGTAACGCCGTGCGACAACAGCCGCATGACGCGCGCCGAGGCGGGCGCGTCCGACTTACGTAAAGAACGCACTATTTTGCCTTGAAGCTCCAACCCCTGCTCCGCCGTAGCCTTTAAATGCCAAAACTCGCCCTCGTCGGCGGCAACAACATCCCTGCCCGCAGCCGCAAATTTTGCCCGCGGCTTTTCGACAGTGCGCATAGGCGCAGGCTCGGGCGGCGGCGGTGCGTATATGTCGGGCGGCGGCTCGGGTTCGTATTCACGCGGCATCGCTTTGTTTTCCGCAGGCTTTGGCGCCGACGGCTTTTGCGGCGCACTAATAGGTGCGGCAGTCGCCGTAGGCGGTGTTACTTCAATATTTTTTTTTTGCTCCGTAGGATTGCCTACGGAGTTTTCAAGCGCGGTAAGTCTGCGCAAAATATCGTCTTCTTTTTGTCCGCCGCACACCGTCTTGATGAGCGCCGTTTCCAAAAACACGCGCGGGTTGACCGAATATTTAAGTCCGTTCTCGGCGTTGCCCAGCTCGGTAAGTATGCGCGAAATCTCGGACATAGTATACTTGTCCGCCGACTGCGCTATGCTTTGCACGGTGGCTTTGTCGGCGTTTATCAGTCCGCCCGCGACAGCCTTGTCCTTGCCTACCGACTTGCACACCAAAACGTTGCGCGTGTAGTCGATTAGCTGACGGCACACCGCCGACATGGACTTGCCGCTTTTTACGAGTTTATCGATAACGGTAAGCACGCCCGTAAGGTCGCGCGACGCGGTATTGTCGAACAGCCCCGCGATTGCCGCGTTGTCGCCCGCGCCGGTGAGTGCAAGCACTACCTCGGGCGTAATCTTTTCGGCGGCGGAAGCGAGCGTGTCGGCAACGGACAGAGCGTCGCGCACACTGCCCTCGCCCAACCGCGCAATTTCCTCGGCGGCCTCGTATGTGTACATAATGCCTTCCGCGTCGTAAATGCGCGCTATGTGCTTGGCAAGAATATCGGTGGGAACAAGCCTGAAATCGAACCTTATGCACCGCGACAAAATGGTCTGCGGCAGCTTTTGCGGCTCGGTGGTTGCTAGTATGAATATAACGTGCTCGGGCGGCTCCTCTATCGTCTTTAACAGCGCGTTAAACGCACCGCCCGTCAGCATATGAACCTCATCGATAATGTACACCTTGTACTTGCACGCAACGGGCAGGTACTTTACCTTCTCCCTAATATCGCGCGCGTCGTCCACGCCGTTGTTGGACGCGGCGTCCATTTCAATAATATCCACGTTGTCGGAAGCGAGTTTTTTACACGCCTCGCATTCCCCGCACGGACTGCCGTTTACGGGATGCAGGCAGTTGACAGCACGCGCAAAAATACGCGCACACGACGTTTTGCCAACGCCGCGACTGCCGGTAAACAAATACGCGTGTCCGATACGATTGAGCTTGATTTGGTTGGTCAGCGTGGTGACGATTGGGTCTTGCCCAATAACGTCCTCAAACCTTTGCGACCGATATTTTCTGTACAATGTAGCCATACGCACAGTATAATATAAAACGCTTTTATTGTCAAGACAAAGATTGTAATTAGCGACGTGCAATTACAGTCCGAATATGCTTTGCGGCATGGCGTTTATAATCATGCCCAGCGCGACGGAAATGACGTACATAATCGCGATTACAAGCACGGTGTTTTTTACCGATTTGTTTTGCTTGGCAAGCACGGCGTAGCCTATGCCCGCGCCCACGCACAATCCCGCTACCGCGCCGCCCAAGGATAGCCCGCCTACCACGTACAGCTCGGTAATCACCACCGACGCGGCGCAGTTGGGTATAAGCCCCACCAATCCCGCCAGCACGGGCTGGAAATATCCCGTCGAACCTATAAATTCCGCTATGCGCTTTTCGCCTACGTAATACACAGCTATGCCGAAAATCACGTTGACGATAAATATAAAGAATATAACGGTTGCGGTGTGCAACAGCGGGTGCTTTATGTACAAGTCGAATACGCGCTTTGCCTTTTGCTTTTTTGTAGCGTTCTTGCTATCCCACTCGTCCTCGTCTATATTGTGGTGGTGACAGCCGTGTATGTGTAGTGGCGTTTCCTCGTCGTGGTCATGCTCGTGGTCATGCTCATCGTCGTGGCTATGTTCTTGGCTCTGCTCGTCTACGTGCACGTCGGTTGCGGCGGTCTGTTCGGCTGTTGCCGTACTACGCTTTTGCATAAGCTTTTGTGCGGCAAATGCTATATACCCGACAACAAGCGCAAAGATTATTTTGATTATTATTACCGGCAGTATTTTGGTAACGCCGGCGTAGCTGGACAGCATTATGGGCAGCGCCTCGTCGCTTGTGGCTATGTACACGGCAAGGAGCGTACCCAAGGCGATTTTGCGTTTTGTGTACAGCTCGGTTGCCACCACCGAAAACCCGCACTGCGGCACCATGCCGACCGTCGCGCCGATTAGCGGAGCGAACCCGCCGCTCATAGCTTTTTGAACTCTTACGTTGGATTTGTACTCCAAAATCTCGATACTGAACTTCATTATCAGCAAAAACGGCAGCACTTTCAGCGTATCGAGAAATGCGTCTAAAAAAACTTCGCCCATCAGTCGCACCTCTTTTGCGCATACGTACATTCTATAAGATCGGCAATCTGCTTTGCCGCTCTCGGACTGCGCCCGCCCTTTTTGCGCGCGGCAAGCTCGGCAATCGAGCCGTATTCGTCCCGCCACTTAATGGCGCGCGACCTTAGTATTTGCTTTAATATATCGACAAAGCCGTCGCTGTCGGGACTTAGATACGTAACCACAAGCCCGAACCTATCGAACAAAGCAAGCTCGGACTGACTGTAAGATAGCGCGTCACGCCCCTCATTGTCGCGGGCGCGGTCTATCCGCCCCTCATTGTCGCGGGCGCGGTCTATCCGCCCCTCGCTGTCGCGGGCGCGGTCTATCGTGCAATACACCAAAAAGTTGTCGGGCGCGCCGTCCAGCACTCTGTCCGTAGCGGCACGGCTACTTTGCCATGCATCAAGGTCGACCGCGTCGGCAAATATGATAAACTTTTGTTTGAGTCCGCGTATTTTTTTGACAAGCTCTGTAAGCTCGGATATATCGGCTATCTCTATCAGCTTCAGCCTGCCGCCAAACTCGCCCGCCACCGCGCGCACCGTTGCCGACTTGCCCATGCCGCGTTCGCCGTACAGCAGTGTGTGAAATGCGGGCAATCCGTCTACAAAGCTTTTGGTGTTTTTTTCTATCTCGTATTTTTCCTCTATGTACCCTTTTAGGTCGGACAGCTTTTCACTCCGTGTCGCCGCCGCTTTGAAATTTCCGTCGCGGTATACAAAGGAGTCCCCGCCGCTAAGAATCCCGCAGCCGTTATTTGCGTACGATTGCAGCAGTCCGTCGTAAGTTATCGAAAAACCGCCGAAACCGAACTGCGGAAAAAACGTCGCTTCGTCGCCTGCGAACTCGCTCGGCTTTACGAGCGACAGTTGCTTAAAGGTAAGTAGCTCGTTTTGCACCTGCGTCTTTATCTTTGGCGAAATGCGCTCGCCCCTTGCCGCGGCGCGGCTGAACGGATTGTCGTCGGCAAGCACAAGCTTTTTTACCCACTCGCCCGTGCTGTCGCAGCCGCTGTCCGCAACGGCGCGAAAAACCTCCGCCGCACAGCTTACGCGACGGGACGGGTCGGGCGCGGTAATCAGCTCGGCAAGCGGGCGCGCCGCCATTGCCACTGCCGAATATACCGACACCGATTTGTATTGTAAATAAAGCTTGTGCATGTCGTCCATAATATTTATATAAATTTTACTACACACCAAGCGATTTGTCAACAAAGGTAAAATGCCAAAATGCCTTTCGACAAACCTTGTCCATGTTTGACAAAATTCGCAATATAATATAGAATAGTTGTATGGAAAGAATATTCACTGTTGACGACATAATAGACTGCGTAAACGAGTACGGCATACTTCCGTTTTGGGCAGAAGACGAGTTTTCCGCATGGCAAATGAGCGGAGTAAGCTTTATGAAGCTGTGGAATCTGCGCGAAAAAGCGATAAATTCCAAAAAGATTGCGTACGGCAAATTCGTCAACAAAAAAGCGACTTTCGTGTCGCTTGAAGCGTTCCCCTACCTGTGCGCGCTCCGCCGCGACGGGTACGACTTTGATTCGCTGTCCGACGAAGGCAGAGCGCCGAGACGGGAAATAGAGCTTATGTCCGCAGTCGGCACACAGCCCACGCGGTCGTATAAGCTTAAACAATCGCTGAACATGAAAGGCTGCGACGGCGTAATCACGTCGCTGCAAAACAAGACATATCTATGCCTTACCTTTGAAAAGAGTTATATGGGTACGGCAATGCTAAGCCGCCCCGAGGACGTTTTTGGGTACGACTACGTGCGCTCGGCGTACAACCTATCCGTCGAGGAAAACGCGCAAAAGCTACTATCGCTATGCAAGGGACTGTACGAGTTCGACGAAAAAACGCGATTGAAAATTCTATCGCCCGCAATTTAATACAAAAGTAACGGCAACAAAAAACCACCTTTAAGGTGGTTTTTTGTTTTGAGTTTTTACAGTGTTTCAAGCTTACGGCTGAGTTTTGCAAGCTGTTCGCGTTTGAGCTCTATCTCCGCCGAATAGGTGCGGAAGAACTGCACGTCCTGCTCGTCGGGGTCTTGCTTGCTGATAAACGCATCAATGATAGAAGCCTGAGATCTGGAACGCTTGATTTCCAGCTGTTTGATTTCTTCTTCAAGGGAGTTGATTTCCTTAGCAAGTTCCTTTTTGAAAGACATAATATTTCTCCTTATTTATTTTTTTATTTTTTGACGGCTTAATCTTCCGTCGGTGTTTCGAGTGGTTCCGTTTTGGAATTTAAACGTTGGTGTTTAAAAGTTTCTTGCCTACTTCTTTTCAAAGAAGTAGGTGACGGCTTATTCTTCCGACGAAGTTCCGTTGTCTGTTGCGGCTGCCTCGGCCGTAGGCGCGGTTGCGGGCTGTTCGGTCGGCTCGGGCGTAGGCTGCGGTTCGGCTGTCGCTTCCTTCATGCGCTCGACGCGCTGCTGCATCAGCTCGGCACGCACGCGTGCTTTTTCGGCGCGAGCCTCGGCCTTGCGCGCTTTTTCCTCGAGCGCGGCGATCTTTTGTTCTACCGGCATAGCCTTTTCCAACGCGGCCTTGGCTTTGCGTGCTTCGCGTTTTTCCTGACGCAGGGCTTCCGCTTCCCGTTTTTCCTTGGCCTCGGCAAGTTGCCGTTTGTATTCGTCGTTCTTTTTGGCGGCGCGAACGGAGGCAACCGTCGCGTCAACCGCAGCCTGTGTACGAATGCTTACAGCTATCTTTTCGGTGAGAATACGCAATACTTTGGTCTTGAGGAGTATGATCACGACTATTGCAAGCAGCGCCAACACGCCAAACACTATCACTAAAACCGCCCATACAGGAATACCCGGTTTTTCGTGGACGGTGAATACCGAGCTGTATACCAAGCCGTCGTAGTCGTTAGAGCCCACTACCGTTGCGGTAAGCGTATACGTACCTGCTTTTGCGGCGCTCAGCTTGTTCACGCCGGTAACAGTGCTGTACACGACATTATTTTTGCTGTCAGTAATGACAATCGTAGCAGTGCCGTGCAGCGGCTTGCACGTGGGCAAGTTGTCCGCCTTGTACGATCCCTCCGCCCACGTATCTATTGTGGGCGCAGCCTCCCAAACATTGGAGGCTTTGAAAACCTTAAACGCAATGCCGCGCGGGGCAAGCGCTTTGTAATTGGTGCTTTCCTTGACGGCTGCAAACAAATAGTATGTGCCTACGTTAAGAGCGGAAAGCGCTTTTTCCACGTCGTCCGAAACAATGCCGTCCGTCAAGATAAACGACGCAAGCGCGTCCGACGCAGGAATCTCGCCCATCATATCCATCGTTATCCTAAACGATAAATCGTTGGGATTGTCAAGATATGTCGGCATGCCGTTAATAAGATTCATGTTCTTATCGTAGTTGCCGTACGTCCAATACATTATGCTCGGCACGTCCTTCCACGAATTGACCGCAGGGTCGATATCGTACATGTCGTCGAACAAAACCGTGCCCGCAAAGCTGCCCTTGCCGACAAACATAAACGACGCTTTGCCTACTTTTACGTTACTGCTTATAAGCTCGTAGTCCACATTGTGCACAAGCTCGACGCCACGGAATGTAACAACCGCGTCCGGAACGTTGTTGTCCAACCCGTTATATTCCACATGGTCGGTCAACAGCTTAATAATTATGTCTTTGTCGTCGTCTTCGTTGACGCTTACATTTTCGGCATTCGCCTCGTAGCAAGCGACGGTAAAGTGATACGTGCGGGAAATGGGATAGAATACGACGCTCGTCGCTTCCTCAACGGCGTCATCCCACCAATGCTCATGATCTAAGTCGGCGCTGTAAGAGGGCACCGACACGTTGAGCGTGTACGCGCCGACACGGAGCTCGGCAAACAGCTCGGTCGGGTAATCGTCGTCCAACGCCTTATCGGTGTCTATTACATAGCCGTTGTCGTCGGATTTTACGTCATAGTATTCCAATACTGTGTTGCTGCCGTTACCGCTGTACTTGACAGCAAAGCGGCCAAGCACGGCGTTATCTTTGCCGAGCGTAAATATGGCGTGGTCGCCATGCTCGGGGCGAAGCGACAATTCGGGCGCCGTCGCGCCAAACATCCACCCCTCGACCGTTGTGCTTTCGTCGCCGTCGAGCGTTCTGAGCGCGTTGTTAATTGTGACTATGTACCAGTCCTTTGTCAACACAACGGCGGTCTTGCTGTCGTCAAACGTCCAGTTGGCGGTGAGAGTAATAGTAACGGTAGTGGTTATTTTGTTTACCGTATTCGCATAACCGGTCGACGAGCCGTTGTCGTACTCGATAGACTTTATAGCGTACTTGTAATTTTTGAACGCGTTGTCGTTAATCTCGTAATCGTCGTTAAGAACGATAGTATGAGGTTTGCCGGTATAGCGCACGTATGCGTTATAAAGCTCGCCGGTTGTAACCTTGGCGCCGTACTCGCTGTTGAAAGCCGCGTCGGGATCGAAATACGTAGCACGGTCGATCAATTCCGAACCGTCGTTAAGCATCCACAGTCTATCTGATTCGGTTCCGCCCGAATAATCAACCAAATCGATTTCGCGCATATCGAATACGCGCGGCGCAATCTTTATTGTTATTACTCTGTCCGCGTCGGCAACAGTCACGCCGTCGGCAAACTCACCGTTTATGGTAATCGTGTACTCGGCAGCGTTGACGAGCGTAGTCAAAGCAATCTCGTCGGTAGTGCCCTTGTACAACGTGCCTGCGTAAGACAAATACAAGCCGTTGGCAGAGCTTCCGTCCGCACTATAATAAATCTCTTCGGCATCGGTGTCGGCGCCGAGATCGATTTTGGCACGCACCAGCGCGCTGTAATCCTTGTCTCGGTTGTCCTCGTCTCGTTCGTATGTAAAAAGCGTCCTGCCGTTTACGAACGTCTGCCACTGCCCGTCTTCCGAGGTCTTATACTCCCAAGTCACGGTGTAACCTTCGGTTTCGGGCTCGTCCGCCGAGGCCGCGCCGCGCGGCATAAATAATACAACCGCAAAAGCGACGGCAAGCGTACAAAGCGCCGCAATAAGCGCACCGAACAGCTTGGTCTTTTTAAGTTTAAACGTCATGGTAATACCTCCGTAAACGTTTGGTACGCATAGGCCGTTTTTGGAAACGACAAAATACGCGCATACATATATACTATTGTATTATATATGTTGCGCGCCCTTTATGTCAAGTACTTTAAGAAAATCCGTACAATAATTTTATCGATATATATTTAATTACAGCGTGAATTTGCCCTTTAAAAAGCGCTCTTGGCTGTTTACTTCATCGCCAATAACGTCCACCGGCGTGTACGTGCCGAGTTCGGTCAGCCTGCGCGCCTTTACGTTGTCGGCTAGCATGACATTCAGCATACCGTAAATTTTGTCGGCTATTTCTCCGTCCAGCACGGGAGTGGCTATTTCCACGCGCTTATCGGTGTTGCGCGTCATCAGATCGGCGCTACTTATGAACACCGCCCTGTCGTCCTTATCTCCAAAGCTGTATATGCGCGAATGTTCGAGCAGCCTGCCCACTATGCTTATTACCGAAATGTTTTCGGTCTTGCCCTTTACGTTTGGAACAAGGCAGCAAATGCCGCGAACCACAAGCTTGATTTTAACGCCCGCCTTGCTTGCAGCTATCAGCTTGTCGATAATCGTTTTGTCGGTAAGGCTGTTCATTTTGGCGGAAATGTATGCCGGCTTGCCGCTTTCCGCCTTTTGCGTTTCGCGCTCGATATACTTTATAATTCCGCTTTTGAGCGACTTGGGCGCAATGAGCAGCTTGGAATAATCGCCGCTTTCTATATTGCATATGGCGAGGTTGCGGAAGAACGCTACCGCGTCCGCCCCTACCCGCTCGTCCGAAGTGATTATGTTGAGGTCGGTGTACAGCTTGCTCGTTTGCTCGTTGTAGTTGCCCGTGCCGAGGTGCGTGACGTACCGTAGCTTGTCGCCGTCAGTAAGCACGACCGAAATTATTTTGGAATGAACCTTGTAATTGCCGCAACCGAAAATTACCGTACAGCCCGCGTCTTTGAGCACTTCGGAAAAATACAAATTGTTTTCCTCGTCGAACCGAGCGCAAAGCTCTATGACGACCGTAACCTCTTTGCCGTTTTCGCTCGCCTTTTTTAGCGCCTCCACAATGCGGGAGCGGTGATCGAGCCTGTAAATGGTTATCTTAATCGAAGCGACGCGCGGGTCTACGGCACACTCGTCCAATAACCGTACCAGCGTATCCATGCTGTCGTACGGATACGCCAGAAATATATCATGGTTTAACGCCGCTTCCAGCACCGAGCAGTCGGGCGAAACGGGCGGCATAATCGGGCGTTGCGGCTTGTATTTGAGCGCGGGAACAAACTCGGGGTTGAAATATCCGCCGAGCGACATCAGAAATTTAAAATCAAACCCGTGCCGCGCGGTAAAGCAGTGTTGCTTTTTAATGCCCAACAGCTTGAGCAAAAACGCCTTAATGTCGGGCGCGCCGTCGTCTATCTGGAGCCTTACCGCGTCCTGCGTGCCGCGCAGCTCCACCTTGTGCTTTAAGAACTTGGAAAAGTCGAAATCGCGTTCTATATCGTTGTCGTCTAAGTTGGCGTCAAAGTCGGCGTTGCGCGTAAGCCTGAGCATGGCTTGACTACGAATCTTATACCCCTCAAACGCCATATAGCCGAACGTGCGGATAAGCTCCTCCACCGTGATTATGTTCACCTTTTTGCCGCCGTCTATCTTGTACACGCGCGGAAGCTTTTGGTTGATAGCCATAACGCCGTACATAAGCCTGTCGGACTTGGTCAGCTCGAACATCATATAGCTGTTCATGTTCTCGAACTTAATCATAGGGTGCTTGGCGTCAAGCACCATCGGCGACAACAGCGGCAATACCGATTGCGTAAAATACTGCTTGCACTTAGCGTACTGCTTTTGCGAAAGCTCCTTGCCCGAACGTATTTTCAGCCCGTTCTTGTTAAGCTCCGATTTGAGCTTTACGTACACCGCGTCGGCGGTTTTGTAATAATCCTTGGTCAGCTTGAGTATGCCGTCCACCTGCTCCGACGCGGTAAGGTCGGTCTTGTTCTCCTTGGCGTCGCCGTTTACCTTGGCGTCGCTCAACAAGCTGCCTACGCGCACCATAAAGAATTCGTCCAAATTGGAATGGAATATGGACAAAAACTTGCACTTTTCGAGCAATGGATTAGTGGCGTCCGTCGCCTGATCCAACACGCGTTTATTAAACATTAACCACGAATACTCGCGATTTATGTATACATCCTTTATAAACTTATTTTCGCTTGACATAACAGCCCTTAATATTATTTGAATTTAATTCGATTTCTTTCCGTTGCTTTTCTTTTTGCGCTTGGGTTGCGGCGGTTCGGGCATATACGTGGGAATGCTCTCGTTGAGATCGATGGGAACGCCCTTTTCCTCACCCAAGGCGACAAGCGACAAGTACCCTTCCTTAACGCCGCAGTCGCTTATCATTACGCTGTTAGGCTTGAACCTTTTCAGCATTTCTTTAAGTACTATGGAAGCGACCGGCAAAACATGAATCTTTTCGGGCGCCACCTTCATTATAAGCCGAGTGCGGTCGGACGACGTCAACAGCCACTTGCAAAACTGCTTATATTTAGTATAGTCGAATTCGGTGCTAAACCGCTCCTTTTCGCAATACTCGCTATACGCCGCGTAAATGGCGTCGTTAATAGACCCGACAAGCACAGCCGTGGTGAACTCGTTTTTGCCTGCAAGCCCCACCTCGTCCGATTTTTTGCGGACGTACTTTTTTATACTCTTAGCTTGCTCGTCTGTCGGGTAAATGTCCACCGCGTACTTGTTGCGCAGCTTAATGGGTCCGAAGTCCAAGCACACCATTTCGTCCTTGCGCTCTTTTTTAAAGTCGCAAAGCTCGACGCTGCCGCCGCCTATGTCGATAAGAATGACCTTTTCGTACGCCATATATTTGCGGTTGGACAAAAAGTCGCAGTACGCTTCGGTAACGCCGTCAAGATAGTTGATGACAATACCCGTGCGCATACGGATTTTTTCCGCAACCTCTTCTATATTGTCTATGTTGCGCAACGCCGCCGTGGAAATGCAATAGCATTCGTCCACGCCCATCGCCTTGACGGTGGAGCGCGCCGTTATAAGCGCGTCGATAAGCTTTTCGATGCCGCGACGGGATATGGAATGTCCCTCAAAGTAATCGGCAACGGCAATGTTCGCGCGGTCCTTGTATACCGCCGTAAAAATACCCGTAGCTTTGTCGCCCTCGGCAACAACTATCGACACGCCCGTCGAGCTAAGGTCTATAACTGCGTATTTCATAAAAACTCCGTTTTTAATTATGAATTCGGATGCGGAATTCGGAATTATTGTTTTGCGCGCAAGCGCGCTAAATTACTAAATAAGGGCGCGAAGCGCAGTCCACAATTCTGCATTCTTAATTCTGAATTCTGAATTAGCGTCCGAAGGACACTCCGATGCTCTCGGCAGCCTTAATCTCCTGACAATCGACGGGCACAAGCTTGGCTTTACCTGCTATGTCGGCAAGCGCGTTGTACGTAACCTTGCCGCCCACAAGCGCAACCGTCACGCCGAACTTGCCCTCCTCAACCAGCCTGCCCGCAAAGCTTCCGAACTCGGTGGAAAGAACGCGGTCGTACGGCGAAGGACTGCCGCCGCGCTGGATATGCCCGGGCACGACAACACGCGTTTCGACCTTGGCCTTTTCGGCTATTATCTTAGCGAGCGAGTTGGTTATGGTGGTGTCGTTGCCACGCGCCGCCGCCCGCTCCTTCTTTTTCATTTTGCTTTCGGCTACCGTCATTGCGCCCTCGGCGACTGCGACAATGCTGAACGCCTTTCCGGCGTCGGCGCGCCGCTCGACGGCCTTTGCGACCTTTTCGGGTGAGAACGGAATTTCGGGCAAAAGTATTACGTCCGCGCCGCCGGCGATGCCCGCAAACAGCGTAAGCCAGCCCGCTTTGTTGCCCATGATTTCAACAAGCATAGTCCTGCCGTGACTCGCCGCAGTGGTGTGTATTCTGTCTATGCAGTCGGTCGCAATATCAAGAGCGGTATGGAAGCCGAACGTTACGTCCGTGCCCCAAATATCGTTGTCGATAGTTTTGGGCAAGCCGATAACGTTGCAGCCCTCGGCGGAAAGTAATGCCGCCGTCTTATGCGTACCCGCGCCGCCAAGCGTGAGCAAGCAATCAAGCCCCATCTTTTTGTAATTCTTTTTCATTAGGTCGAGCCGCGTCGTGCTGTTTTCGTCCTCGACGGTCATCAGCTTGAACGGCTGGCGCGAAGTGCCGAGTATGGTTCCGCCCAGCGTGAGTATGCCCGTAAAGTCGGCGGGCGACATTTTGCGGCACTCGCCGCGAATAAGTCCGCCGTAGCCGTCGGCAATGCCGATAAGCTCGACGTTTTTGATGTTCTCGAAAGCGTACTTGCCGAATCCGCGGATAACGGCGTTGAGTCCGGGGCAATCCCCGCCCGATGTAAGTATACCTATTCTCATACTCCCTCCAATGTTACTGTCAATATACCATATTTTACCCAAACAGTCAACAAGATAAATAGCAGATAAAAAGGAACGCAATAATATGCGTTCCCTTTTCCCCTTGCAATCTTATTCTTCCGTCCCATTTACGGATATTGCATAATACCATACTAAACCAAAAAACTTGGTTTGTCAAGTATTTTACCAAATTTTTTGGCAAAATACAATTATGAGAGATAAATCGAACTTGAAGGATATACACTTTGCCGAAAACCTGAGGAATTTGAGAAAAAGCAAAAACTTAAAGCAACATGAACTCGCTCAAATGCTGAACGTCGACAAGCGCACCATAAGCGCTTGGGAAAACAAGGTGTGCGAACCCAGCCTTACAATGCTCGCCAAGCTGTGCGAGATTTTTGACGAGTCTTTCGATAATATTCTCACCTAAAATTTTTCGTAACATATTGAAACTTTTATCGAACATATGATATAATGGATAAAAGGAGTAAATATGGGGAACGTTTTGACAGATAAAGATAGAACATTATTAATGTCCCACATGAACAATACGGGAATATTCGTAACGCTTGGACAAAAAACGCCAAACGTTATGGTTGCGCACTGGGGAATGTTCGGCAAAATGTGGGGGCGCGACGTATTCGTCCTGCCCATACGCAGCAGCAAATATTCGTACCAAATAATCACTCAAACTAAGAGCTTTGCACTAAACGTGCCCGCGCACGACATGCGCGGAGAAATATCGCGGTGCGACGCCATTTCGGGATATAGCTGCAACAAATTTCAAGAACTGGGCTTGCACGCCAAGCGCGCCAAGTCGATAGAAGCGTACGTACTGGGCGAATGCGGACTTATTGTTGAATGCAACGTAATAGCGCAAATCCCGCCCGACGGTATAACAACGTATAACGATACTAAAATTTCCTCCCATACCCTGTTCGTCGGCGAAATAGCCAACTGCTACAAACTAAATTAATTGTATTACGCACACAAAATCGGCGCCTATAAAGCGCCGATTTATTTTTGAGTTTTTCGATTTTACTAACGAATAAAGTTGGTATAAATTTTCTTTTCGGTTTTGGGTTTATTTATTCCAACGCTCTCGCCCGCTTTTATGCATTTGAGCAACCACGCCATGTTGAGACCGAGATTGCGCATTGTCTGTAAGCCTTCGAGGTCTTGCTTTACCTCGTCGGGCGTTTTACCGTGAACCATGTTCCAATACGTAGACGACACCACGGGCATTTGCGCTATGGTAAGGTGCTTAGTAAGCGCGTCCAGCGACGCCGTTGTGCCCGCGCGCCGCGCAGACACTACAACCGACGCAGGCTTTTGCGCAAAGTTAGCGCCACCCGCGTAGAACATTCTGTCCATAACGCACAATATACGTCCGTCGGGATGGGCGTAGTATACGGGCGAACCGAATACGAACCCGTCAGCCCCCGCGGCTTTTTCTATCCACTCGTTCACGTCGTCGTCGGTAAACACGCACTTACCCTTGCCTACGCACCCATTGCAGCCTATACAGTCGCGCACCGGCTTGTTGCCCAGCCAAACGATTTCCGTTTCTATACCCTCGGCGTTGAGCGTTGTCGCCACCTCGGATAATGCGGTAAACGTGCAACCGTTCGCCCTCGGACTTCCGTTAAACAATAATACCTTCATACTCACCTCTCTTTATGCTGAATAATAACATAAAAACGCTGAGCTGTCAATATCACACAGACAGTGTTTCGCAGAACACTTTTGTCAATATTTCGCTCGGTATTACTTGTCCAATACATATTTGCAGCATGTTTTTGGGCGTAAACTTATAGTCCGGCAGTTGCGCCTTGTAGTTTATCAACGCCGCCGCCTCGATATTGATATGGTCTTTAAACGGTATTAGGCGCACAAACTTTTCCCCTACGTAATAGCTGGGCAGACCTGCCCACAGCTTAGTCTGAACGGTCGGCACGGCGGCAAAAACCAAATCGTTAAGCCGCGAAAACAAATCGCGTATTTCCTCGGTGTATTTGATTAACTTTTCCTCAAACATATTCTCGCACCTCGCTGACCGCTATGATAACATAGAACTGCCGCGCTGTCAACCACCCGCTATTATGTTATTTGGCAATTATAATTCTTAATTCTGCATTCTTAATTCTTAATTATTTATAATATCCGCCTTTGTACGAAAACGGGCGGAAGCGGGTTTCGTCGTAAATGGCGCGCGTGTCGGCGAGGTGTGCATACGACTTTTGGTACAGCCTTAACGCCGTGCCGTCAAACGGCAAGCGGTATAAATATTTGGCGTCCGCACTTGCGCGCTCGTAGTCCGTCCCCGCAAAGTTGCCCACGCACAAGAACACATTAAAGCCGTACTTTTTAAAGATGTTGTTCTTGGCATTCTTTGCCTTATGCTCGCCCGCCGGATAGCACAGCACCCGTGTTTCGCCAACTATCGGCTGAATATACTTTTGCCACTTGGCGCAATCCTTTTCTATCATATTTGCCGTGCAACTGTTAAAATACTTGTGGTAATAGGTGTGCGAAGCGAAGGTGTAGCCGAGTTCTTTAAGCGCGGTAACTACCTTTTTGCACTCCTCCATTTCCTCGGCTTGCCTTTTCTCCGACACCTTACAGTCGGGCGTACATCTATAACCGAGAATGCCGTTGTAACCGTTTACGCACAACGTAGCACGCGCCCCGCCGCACGAAAAGTCGGGATGCTCCTCGATAAAGCTTTCGAGTATAGTAACGTTTTCGCGCTCGCGCGATATTTGCGGCTCGGCATTTTTGGTGTAGTCGCAAATCTTGCCGTCCGATAAAATAATCTTGTCTATGCACCCGCGGTTAAACGTGTCGTAAGTCATATCGTCAAACGACATAACGAGCGGCTTTTTGCCGCTCGGCACTGCAATTTTATCGCCACTCATTGCGCTTTCAAGCGACACAAGCACGTAACCGTTTTTGTACAATTCACCGAGCAGCGCCTTGAATTCCTTAGCCGTCAAGTGGTCTTTGTCGAAGCAGTCGCGCACGGGGTTGTTCGGCGAATACGCCTTTGTCGTATCGAACACAAGCTCGTGCGTAAATATGTGTTCAACCTTTCCGCCGTATTCCGCAAGCTCCGTTGTGTCCGCGAATGTTTTGCCCGCAAGCCCGAAACCCAAAATAAAACACGCCGCGATTATAGCAAAAATCACCGCCGCAAAAATTCGCCGTTTATAAATACAAATCTTATTATACATATTTATATCTTGCGTTATTGCGCGATATAAATACACAGTGACAGAATGTATTCAAAAATGATTTAGCTTAACAAACTATTCCTTTACTTTTTTGGCATACACGATAACGACAACCGCCAAAACCAAATATGCCAACAAACACAAATAAGAATACTCGAATATCACCGACATATTAGCGACAAAAACTACAACCGAGCATGCCGAAAACAAATAGCACGCCAATGCGTTTGCCTTTTTCCAAACGGTTTTCGATTTGAGCGTTTCTACCGTTCTTATGCCCAAAAAGCAGTTTTGCTTATTTATTTTGGGATGCATTGCAACCGACAAGCATCCGAAAATATCGGCAACCCAGCAAGTCGCCACGGAAATATCGTCGCTTAAATATTCGTCATACAATGCGAATATCAAAATGAAATTTGCGATTTGGCATAATATAAATACAATATGGCAAACATATACGACTCTTTTGTCACTCAACCGCTTCAATGCAAAAAACATTATTAAGTCGGTTACCAAAAATACGGCGACTGTCACAAGATTTATAAAAATTTCGTTGCGGCTACCGTACCTGTCGATTGCGCCGTGCGTCCAATGTGCGGGAATGCGGGACGGCAAAAACCGCCAAAGTATGAGAAACGCAATCACGCAAAATGCCGCGACAATAATGTTCATTACAAAAAGGAACATAGATTTGTCGGCTGCTTTAGTTTGACATTCGCCGCCGCAGTCGGCAATAAGCTCGTCCGCCGACACGCCTAAAAGTTCACTTATCTTGGACAGCGTTTGCAGATCGGGCTGCGTTACGCCCTTTTCCCATTTGGATACGCACTGTCTGGTGACAAACAGTTTTTCGGCTAAATCGTTTTGCGAATAGCCTTTTTCTATTCGGTACTTTTTTAGATTATCGCCAAACATAACGCACTCCTACGGTAAAAGTATATCATGATAGCGATTTAAAGTAAATACCTATGCTGTAACCGTTTTGTTGCATGCGCTTATTACATTATTTCAGTTTTGAAATCGCTCTGTCGTACGACATATCGATAAGACGTTGCAAGACTTCGTTTGGCACGCCGTATACCGAAACCGTGCTTTTATACTTGGCTTGAACGGGCGGACAATGCCAACCCCTGACAATGACACCCGCATAATCGCTCCGCAGCTTTTGCGCCGTCCCCTCGTCGGTCGAAAACGTCAGTTTCAGTTCGCGGTCAAGCACAAAGATTTCCGCGAATATTATGCTTTTGCGCGAATTCTTAACCTTAACCGTTACGTAATCTTTGCCGAACGGATAATCGACGTACGCGCCGCTTTTTTGCAAGCAGTAATCGAGTATTCCCGTGTCTTGTATGTAATCCAACAGTTCGCTGTTCATTGTTACCTCGTGTTAAGATTATCACATTCACGGCATAAATGCAAGCACATTATAAAGCTCGAATTAACGCGTGTACATAAACGATACGGCGGCAACTGGATTGCCCGCGAACTGCGCGGGCGGGCTTCGGCGTTCCGCCGAGCGCCTAGCGAACCCCCGCAGAATAATATTTGTCGTTTATCATAATAAACTGTATCATTAATATTTATCGCTATATTTACAAACAAGACTGCGGGTGTTTCGCGCAAACAGTTGCCGCTACCAATACAAAAGGCGTCCCGTAGGACGCCCTTGTATTGGTAGCGGCAACTGGATTCGAACCAGTGACCAATCGGGTATGAACCGAGTACTCTAGCCAGCTGAGCTATGCCGCCATAGCAATATGTATTATATCAAAGATTATTTTGTTTGGCAAGAGATTTTAACAATGTTTTTGCGGAATTTTCTTTTTGGAGCGTATTGCAATATCGCTTTGACTGTGTTACAATCTATCTTAACGTTATTATTTTACGGAGTGCTGAGCTATGGAAGATTTCGGTTTTGTGCAAATGCAGGATATGCAAAAGCGCTTGCAAGAAAAGTACAAAGACAAGTGGGAAAGCGTTTCGCCCGAAAACGGCAAAAACAAGCTGTTATGGCTAATGATCGAGCTTGGCGAGGTTGCGGACGTAATAAAAAAGCGCGGGCACGACGCCATAATGACCGACGCCCAAACGCGCGAACACTTTACGGAAGAATTAGCCGACGTGCTCATGTATTTTAACGACATTATGCTGTGCTATAATATTTCCATCGAAGAACTGAAAAAGATTTACGTAGAAAAACAGCAAAAGAATTTAACGAGGTGGTAAAACGTTATGTGTCTTATATGCGACAGAATAAATATGATAAAAAACGGAACAAATCCGTATTTCGTCAAAGAGCTGCAAACGGGCTACGTTGTCATAGGCGACCACCAGTACTTTAAAGGTTACACGCTGTTCCTTTACAAACAGCACAAGACCGAGCTTTTTCAACTCGACATGGAAGAACGCACTTTATTCTTGAAAGAAATGTCGATCGTCGCCGAGGCGGCAAGCAAGGCATTCGGCGCGCAAAAAATGAATTACGAGCTACTCGGCATGGGCGACAGTCATATGCATTGGCACCTATACCCGCGCGCGTTCGGCGATCTCGGCGAATACGGAGTGAACGGCAACGGTCCTGTTTGGTGGTATCCCAAAGATAAAATGTATTCCGACGAGTGCCGCCCCACCCCCGACGAGCTGAACAGCATGAAAACCGCGTTACTGACCGAATTAAACAAACTAATATAATTACAAGGAAAACGACATGGACGTATACAAAGATTGCCCGACGTTGGAAAACGATAAATTTATGCTCCGCCTAACCGTCGAGCGCGATATTGCCGACCTATTAAAAGTTTACAGTGACGAGAAAGCCGTGCCGCTGTTTAACAGCGATAATTGCCACGGCGACGATTTTCACTATACCACGCTTGAACGCATGCAGCAAGCATACGATTTTTGGGAAGAAGCATACCGCAACGGTTGGTTTGTGCGTTGGTCTATCGTGGACAAAATGACAAACGAGGCCGTGGGAACGATAGAGGAATTTCACCGCGACGCCGGCGATTACTTTACCGACTGCGGACTGCTGCGCTTGGACTTGCGTAGCGACTACGAGGTGGGCGACAAAATAGCGAGTATACTGTCGCTTATCGCCCTGCCCTCTTTCGATTTGTTCGGGTGCAGCAAGGTTGCGACCAAAGCGCCCGCCATAGCAACCGAACGCATAAAGGCGCTTACAAGACTCGGCTTTACTCCGTCCGACAAGCCCCTTATCGGCTCCGACGGCACAAAATATTATTCGTATTATGAGTTGAAAAAATAGCGTAATAATTATTTTTCGCACAAAAAACCGCGGCACTTTGCAATGTCGCGGTTTTGTTTAGTCTTTTTTAGTTTACAGTCCGAACGCTTTTTTGATTTCGTCGAGCGTAGTCAAGCCGATAAACTTTTCCACCACTACGCCGTCCTCGAACAGTATGAGCGTGGGGATGCTGCTGACCTGAAAGTCCATTGTTAAATCGTCTTCCTTGTCGACGTCGATTTTGATTACCTTGACGTCGGTGGTTTTGGCAAGCTCCTCCACTATGGGCGCCTGCATTCTGCACGGACCGCACCAGCTCGCCCAAAAGTCAACAAGCGTTTTGCCGCTTCCAGTGATTTCGTTAAATTCGTCAATCGTAGGGTTTTGAATTTCCATTATGTTTTCTCCTTATTTTTAGTATTCCACGGCGTTGCGTTTTCTTACATGTTCGCCAATTTTTTTGCCGCGGCGAGGTAGATTTCGTAGTTCTTGAACAGCTGGCGCACGGGGAAGTTTTCGTCCGCACGGTGCATATTGATATCTATATTCAACGGCGTGCAACCGAACGCCACTGCATTGGGCAACTCCCTTGCGTACGTGCCGCCGCCCACTTGCAACGGCGGGGTCATATCGCCTGTCAAGCCTCTGTATACTTCAAGCAATGCGGTGATAAGCGGCGCGTCCTCGGCGATATAAAGATTTTCGTGATAGTCGCGCACGGTAGCGACACAACCGGTTTTTTCCTCTAACTGTTTTGCGACAAAGTCGGCAGTCACGCCGAGCGGTAAACGGAAGTCTATAAGCAGTTTAAGCGTATCGCCGTCAAGCTCAGCTTGCGAAAGGCACATAGTGGTTACGCCGCTTTTAGGGTCGTCCACGTATACGCCCAAACGCTGCGCCGCGTCCTTGGCGCAAAGATATTCGTATATCTTAGGCAAGCATTCCGTGCCTATCGCATCGTTGCACACCGCCAAAAGTCCGAGCGTTTTCCACAGCGCGTTGTCGCCTTTGTCTGGCGTAGACGCATGTTCGGCAGTTCCGAGCGCCGTCACGTCTATTTGCTTGCCGTTGTAGATTTCATAATCGGTAAAGCTATTCCCGCCCTCGATTATGCGCGCGGCAATCGGTTGTTTTTTGAACAGCTCGGCAGTGACCGTGCCGCCGCACAATTCTTCCAAATACTTGGCGAGCGGACTGTTAGCCACAATGCCGACAGTGGACTTATCGGGCACGGCGTTGGCACACTCCGCGCCTGTAATCGCCGTTAAATTCTTTGCCAGCTTTTTGTCCTTAAAGTTGAGTATGATATGCGCTATGCCCTTTTCGGCATTTATAAGCGGAAACTCGCTGTCCGGCACAAACGAGGCTACCGGCACCTCGCCGCCGTTGGCAAGATAGTATCTTATGCACGAGCTACCGCGTTCCTCGTCCGCGCCGACGATTAGCCGTACACGGCGTTTAAGCGGCGCGCCTTGGAGCTTGAGCGTCCTAAGCGCGTGCAAGCATACGACCACAGCGCCCTTGTCGTCGCCAACGCCTCTGCCGTACACCTTGCCGTCTTCCTCGACCATTTTGAACGGATCGCTCGCCCAGCCGTTGCCTGCGGGCACGACGTCCAAGTGTCCCAATATGCCGATACATTGCTCGCCCGAACCGACTTCGGCGTACGCGCAATATCCGTCCATGATTTCGGCTTTCAGTCCGTAGTTGCGCGCCTTGTTGACAAACCAATTAAGCGCGTCCAAACAAGCCTGTCCGTACGGCGCGCCGTCGGTCGGCTGCGAGTACACGCTGGGTATAGCAACGATTTCCGCAAGGTCGTCCAAAATTTCACGGGTCAACATTTCGTCCATAATACTATCCTTTTTGCTTGCGTTTTGAGCGCAAAAGCATTACAATTATTAATAGTTATTATACTACTACCTTACAGATAAGTCAAGGAGAGAATATGGTTCGTACGAGATTTGCACCCAGCCCCACGGGGTACTTGCACATAGGCGGCTTGCGCACGGCGCTTTACGCCTACCTTTTCGCCAAAAAGAACGGCGGCAAATTCATACTCCGCATAGAAGACACCGACCAAAACCGCGAGGTGGCGGGCGCTGTGGATATTATAATTTCCGCGCTGGACAAGGCGGGCATTCACTACGACGAAGGTCCTATCGTGGGCGGCGACTACGGTCCGTACGTTCAGTCCGAGCGCAAAGAGATTTATCTTAAATACGCGCAGCAGCTACTGGAAAGCGGCGACGCGTACTGCTGCTTTTGCTCCAAGGAGCGGCTTGCTGAAATGCACGAAAAGGGCGCGACCAAGTACGACAAGCACTGCTTGCACCTGTCTAAGCAAGAGGTGCAGGAACGCATTGCTCGCGGCGAGCCGTATGTTATTCGTCAGAACATACCCAAAAGCGGCACGCACACCTATCACGACGAGGTGTTCGGCGACGTGACGGTGGACTACAAAGACCTTGAAGACAATATTCTTATCAAGTCGGACGGCATGCCCACGTACAACTTTGCCAACGTTATAGACGATCACCTTATGGGCATTACGCACTGCATACGAGGCGTGGAATACCTTATGTCCACACCCAAGTACAACCTGCTGTACGACGCGCTGGGCTGGGAACGCCCCGTATACATTCACCTGCAACCGATAATGCGCGACAGCCAGCACAAGCTGAGCAAGCGCGACGGCGACGCGGGCTTTGAGGACTTTTTGCGCAAAGGCTTCCTCCCGCACGCGATAGTCAACTATATCGCGCTACTCGGCTGGAACCCCAAGGACAACAACGAAAAGATGTCGATGGCGGAGCTTACGGACAAGTTTTCGATTGAGGGCTTGCAAAAATCGTCGTCCATATTCGACGAAACCAAAATGCGTTGGCTGAATTCGCTGTACGTTAAGGAAATGAGCGCGGAGGATTTTCACGCCGCCGCCCTTCCCTACTACAACGTGTATTACCCCAACAAGGACATCGACTACAAATATCTTTCCGAGCTGTTGCAGTCGCGCGTGGAAGTGCTGTCAGACATAAAGGAGCGCGCGGCGTTTTTGAACGCGTTCGACAACTTCGATATCGAGCTGTTTGTAAACAAAAAGTGGAAGACCACTGTGGACATGGCGCGCGAGCTTATTGACGATTGCATAGCGGCGACCGATAGCGAGAACACTGATAATACCGATTTGGCACTACTGACTGAATTAAGTGGACTTAATACGGCGCTCGAACAGCTTGCCGAACGCAAGGGGCTGAAAAAAGGTCAAGTGCTGTGGATATACCGTATAGCTTTGACGGGCGCGGCGGCTACCCCCGGCGGCGGCGAGGAAATGGTAAAGCTTTTCGGCAAGGCGGAAGCGCTCAGGCGGCTGAACGAGGTTAAAAAGATACTCGGCGCATAATCTCGAATTAAAATATAATTTTGGGGCTTGACAAGTCGAGTAAAAAGGGGTAGAATTATATCGTTATGAAAAACACCGAAAAAAACAACAATAATAGTTCGGTCGCAAAACTGATAGGCGCGGCGCTTGCGCTGTTGTTTGTGTTGCTCGTTGTGGCGCTTATCGTAAATCTTGTCAGGCTGAGCGCGGCAAACGACCGCAAGGAAGCTTTGGAAGCACAGAGCGCAAAGCTCGATCGGCTTATAGACAAAAACGAAAATATGATAGAGTATTGCAGCTCCACCGAGTTTATCGAGGAATACGCACGCGAATATTTGGATATGGTGTATCGCGGCGAGACGGTTATCGGCGGCAAAAACGAGGAAGACTAACAACAATCAAGGGTCGCGGCAAAAATTGCTACGACCTTTTATTTTTTACAAGGAGAACACTTATGCGCGCGGCAATAGATATAGGCTCCAATTCGGTGCGACTCGCACTGCCCGACGGTACGGTGACGTCGCAAATAACACAGCTTGCTTTCGGTATACAAGACAGCGGAGTGCTTTCCCCTGTCGGCGTTACGGCGACGATAGAGGCGTTAAAACAGTTTAAGGCAACATGCGACGCGCAAGGCGTAAGCGATATTTATGTGTTCGCCACCGAGGCGGTACGGCGCGCTAAGGACGGCGACGAGTTTTGCGATAAGGTAAAGCAAGCCACCGGACTGACGGTAAACGTGCTGTCAGGAATACAAGAAGCCGAGCTTGCGCTACGCGGCGTAACCAAGCCCGACGGACCCGTAACCGTGTGCGACCTCGGCGGCGGCAGTCTTGAAATAATATGCTCGCGCGACGGCAAAAATCCCGATTATATAAACAGCTTGCCGCTCGGCGTGGTGGTGCTCAAAAATATGTTTAACGGCGACTTTCGTCAAGCGATAGACGAAATGCCGAAAATGCTTACCGAATGCAGCAGCGTTCCGCGAAATAACACGGTAGTACTGTGCGGCGGTAGCGCGTGCAATATTGCCGCCGCAATGCTAAACCTAAAAGTGTACGACAAAAACGCGGTAAGCACCAAGTTTACCGCAAGACAGCTGGACGATATTATGCCCATACTGCTTAGCAAAAGGCTATCTGTGCTCCGCCCGATTTGCACAAAGCGCGCCGACACGCTACCCTACGGCGCAATACTGTTCCAAACGCTTTTGAACTACCTCGGCGCAGTAGAGTTTTATGTGTCCGACGCAAGCAACCTCGAAGCCGTGCTGAATAATTCAGAATTCGGAATTAAGAATTAAGAATTACGGAAGCCGCCCGATTAATCTTCGAGCGGCTTGGTTTTTCATGTATTTTATGCAATAATTATATAAACACCACAACCACGGCCGCGATAAGAAACAGTGCGTCAAGTATCCATATCAACGCTTCTATCGTAAGCTGCTTGTCATTTGTTTGCAAACCGTTTTCGATATTATTTATGCTCGTTCCTGCTTCCGCATTGTGATGAGCAGTATTTAATTTGCGGTATTTTTTTATGTATATAACAATCATGGTTATAACAGCCGCCAATAAGCAAATTATAGAAAATACCAAAAGAAATATAGGAAATAGCCACACTACCAACTTAAGTGAAATGATTCTTACCATAAGTCCTATGGATAAAACTATAAACGCCAAATATTCGATAACCGGAACACCGTAAAACATCTTGCCAAGGCGCCGTTCGCTACGCGGAGTAAATATAGGCAACAACGCCATAAGCATAATGCGCAGCAAAACAATCATATTCATTATGAACATAGCCAGCATAATCGGGTTTAAACTTTCATCCATAATAGAGAACATATCCATGTTCCTCGAATAATATTTTAATACGGCATAGCCATTACTAAAAAGTAAAGCCGGAGATAGAGCATACCAAGCAAAAAATAAACACACAAATGTGCCGAGAATTCCCAGCTGCACGAAGCGCCATGCAGTAAAATCTTTCCGCCACGCCTTTACCCCATCATGGTTTTCGATAGTTACACCCTCCATAATCTACCCCTCTAAACTATTGTAAAATAATTATAGCACTATTGTTTAAATATGTCAACACTATTGTAAAATAAAATTAGGAAATATTTTACTATAGTGATAGTAAGAGGTAATAATCATGGAATGGGAGAATATCGGCGACAGAATTAAGTTTTTTAGAGAGCGCAAAAAGATGACGCAGTATGCGCTTGCTCAGCAGGCTGGGGTTTCCCCGACATATATATATCAGTTGGAACGCAACGAAAAAAGCCCCACAGTTGAATATTTAGGACATATTTGCTGGGGCTTGGGAATTTCTATTAAAGAATTTTTCGATGCGGACGTAACAGTCGAGCAAACCGACTATGTTGCGGATTTGACGCCAAAGCAAATCGAGTTATTAAACGCATTCTTAAACAGCTTAAAATCATAATATCGTCCAATAAAAAACAGCGTGGAGCATTAAGATTTCCACGCTGTTTATTTTTGTCGGTTATCAATAGAACGTGACAAACTTGATCGAGTATATGTCGCAGAAGCAAAGCTTGTCGCCGCACGACACGCCCACGTATGCGTTGCCGACAAGATACAGGTCGCCGCAAATGGAGCGCACCGTGCCGTCAAACAAAGATATCTCTATCTTGACGCGCTTGCCTATGTTTGCCGCAAATAGTTGCTTCCAAAGTCCGACGTTGTTTTCCGAATTGTAATCAGGCAACGGGTCGGGAATGTTGATGTCCACCGGTCTGTTTTCGCAGTCCATATATGTATCTCCTTTTAAATAATTAAGAATTAAGAATGCAGAATTAAGAATTGCAAATAAGGTCGAGACTCCTCGGTGAGCAAAAAATGCTCGGAGTGACAAAAGATTATTTTGTCTTAGTAGTTACTATGTATTGTAGTAGCTGCTTGTCGGTGAGTAAAAGCAATGGTCGCCGATGCGGGTGCGTAGGTAACCGTTTTGATTGGGAAAGTTGCTGCGGCATGTAGCTGAATACGGATTAAAAAACCACAGCGCGTCCGCCGTGTCGGACAACCTGCCGCCCTCTATCGCCCACTGCGCAATGTCGTAGTGAATGGGTTCAGGCGTCAGGTTGAATATGCTTTGCGGCTGGTCGGTAGCGCATTCGAACTGACGCGGCGCAAAAATAACGTCGCGTATGGTGTTGTACCTGCCGTATTCGCCCCTATCCATGTTTACCCTATTCATCAAGACGGAAGCTACGGCGCGCATGCCGCTTTCGCCCTCGCCGCCCGCCTCGCACTTGATTAGCCTTGCCAAAAGTTCCAGTTCATCCATAGTAATAGTTTTTATGCCGACAAATACAATAGTGTGCAAAAAAGACATAATAAAAAGGTTGAGATTCCTCGCGTTGCTCGGAATGACAAAAAAATTATTTTTGTCATTCTGAACGCAGTGAAGAATCCCAACCTCTTTTATAATTCTGCATTCTTAATTCTTAATTCTGAATTAAATTTATATCTCGCTTGCAAGCTTTACTGCTGCGGCGACGGCGACATGGGTTGAATCGGTTGCCTTTAAGTCAAGAATTGTATTCGGCTCCCACTTTTCACCCGAAAGGCTGTCCGCGGTTATGAAAAACGTGTAAAACTCCGTACCGCGAAAATTCGAGCACGCCTGCAATGCCGCGCTTTCCATATCCACGGCTACACAACCGACCCCGCGCATTTCATTCAGCCTTGTGCGCGTTTCGCGGTAAAATCCGTCCGTAGTCCAAACGCCGCCTACAAGAGTGTTTATCCCCACGCTTTCTAGTACGGCTTGAACCTTTTGCGCGTTTTTGATATCTATGTACTCGGATGCGGGCATGTAGTGATAGCTTGTTCCCTCGTCGCGGTACGCGCGCGTAGGCACTACAAACAGGTGCGGCGATGCTTCGGTGAGCGCGCCGCAAATGCCGAACGCGATAACCTTTTTAACGCCGCACGCCAAAATCTCCTCCAATGCGGAAACCGCAGCAGGCGCGCCGACAGGCGTAAGATATACAGCAGTCGTTTTGCCGTTGTTGTCAAACGTGTAAATCGGAATATCCACCGACCCGCGCATAACTCCCGTTTGCCTTGCGCCGGTGTACTTTAACAGCGTATCAAATATGAACATACTGAAAGTGGTGATTGCAATATCCGCTTTAATATGTTCGCCGCGCGGCGCAATTAACCCTTCCTCGTCTATAAACCTAATCATAATTATGTATTCCTTTTTTATACTAAAAGCCCGACGTTTCCGTCGGGTTTATTTTGTTTAGCCGTTTTTGATTTCCGTGACAAGCTTGGCAAGAGCCTTGTACGCTTCGGTCGTGTTGGCTCTGACCTTGACGGGCGTTATTTTGTAGGACTGGTAACGCACGCCGTCTTCTGCGGCTTGGTTGGTAGCGTACTCGTAAACGTACGGGTACAAGTAAATTTCTCCTACGCTGTTATCCGTATTGCCTATAAGCACCTTTACGCGGTCGAAATAAATGGTTTCGCCGTCCACCTCGAGCTTATGCGCAAGCGACTTGTTAAGCTCGCCGTTCACTACCGCATCGGCGTAAACGTACTCTATCATATACTCCTTTGCAGTGGCGGTTTTTTCGTTGATTTCGCTCGCGGTAAGCGTTATCTTTTTGCCCTCGCTGTTGCGCGCAAAGTTGTACGAATAATCCCAGTTCCATTGCAAAACGGCGTTCATTACGCTGAAATCCATCGTGCCCAACGCGGCGCGTATTTTGCTTTGCGCCTTGCTTGTCGTCATAAGCGGCGCCGAGGTGTCCAAATCGTACAGCTCGTAGCGCTCCGACTTATTGGAGTCGGGAGTTTTAAGTCCGTCCAGCGGATCGACGCGCACACTGCACATTACCGCTATCGCTATAAGCAACAGCGCTGTAATGGCGGCTACTATTATAACCGCTATGTTCGCTCTTCTGTGCGAGGTCTTTACCGCCTCGGCAACCGATACGTCGTTCTTTTTGTTCTTCTTTGCCATATTGTTTTCCGTCCGAAAAAATGGTTTGTATCTTTTGTACTACTTAGTTGTTGTCGCCGTTGTCGCCGTCGTCCGCCTTTTTGGTCGTGCGCTTACGCGTCGTCGGCTTTTTGGACACTTCCGTCCCCGCCTGCTCCGTCGGCTTGTCGGATTCCGCTTGCGCGGTTTCGTTTTGCTCCGTCGTCGGCTGCTCGGGTTCGCTTGTAGGCTCGGGTTTTACCTCGGGCTCGGCGGGCTGTGTCTTAACCGTATTTTCAATAGGCGCAGGCTTTTCCGTGCCCTTTACGGGTGCAAAGTCAGAGAGCTTTTTGACGGGCGCTTTTTCCATTGCCTCGCGTTGCGCAGCCTTGCGGTCCAACCGCTCGTTAAGCGCTTTCTTAACCTCTTCCGGCGTTGCGCCGTTTATAATCATTTCTACCTCTTCGGAGTAAATGGTTTCGCACTCGATAAGCACGCGCGCCATTGTGTCCAAAATTTGGCGGTTTTCGGTAAGCACCTTTACGGCGGTGGCATGCGCCTCGTCAATCAACCGCTTGATTTCCGCGTCGATTTGCGCGGCAACCGTTTCCGAATAGGAATGCTGCGCCTGATAGTCGCGACCCAAGAACACCTCTTGACTGCCGCCGTGGAATACCGTGCCCACCTTGTCGGACATGCCCCATTCGGTAACCATTTTGCGCGCAATGTTGGTGGCTTGTTGAAGGTCGCCCACCGCGCCGGTGGTGTAGTCCTCAATAACAAGCTCCTCCGCCGCTCTGCCGCCCATAGCGCTGGCAAGCCTGCCCAAAAGCTGGTTGACGGTAATAAAGTTGTTGTCATTGTCGGGACGGTACATTGTGTAGCCGCCCGCTTGACCGCGCGGAATAATGGTGACTTCGTGAACGGGATCGCAGCCCTTTGTCAAACAGGAAACTATTGCGTGTCCTGCCTCATGGTAAGCGGTTATGCGCTGATCGAAGGGAGTGACAAGCCGCGATTTCTTTTGCGGGCCCATTTCCACCTTGTCGATAGCCTCGTACATATCCTCCATGCTTATACGCGTACGGTCGGCGCGCGCGGCAAGGATTGCCGCCTCGTTGAGCATGTTCTCTATATCCGCGCCCGAAAAACCGCTGGTAATGCGTGCGAGCGTTTGGAAATCAACGTCGGACGCAAGCGGTTTGTTGCGCGCGTGTACCTTGAATATCGCTTCCCTACCGCGCACGTCGGGAAGATGAACGTATATTTGACGGTCGAACCGCCCAGGGCGCATAAGCGCAGGGTCGAGTACGTCGCTACGGTTGGTAGCCGCCATAACGATAATGTGCTCGTTGGATTCAAAGCCGTCCATTGCGACAAGCAGCTGGTTGAGCGTTTGCTCGCGCTCGTCGTTGCCACCGCCCATACCGGCGCCGCGCTGACGACCGACTGCGTCAATCTCGTCGATGAATACTATGCACGGCATATTCTTTTTGGCTTGGTCGAACAAATCGCGTACACGCGACGCACCAACGCCGACAAACATTTCCACAAAGTCCGAACCGGACTTGCTGAAAAACGGCACGTTCGCCTCGCCCGCAACAGCCTTGGCAAACAAGGTTTTACCCGTCCCCGGGGGGCCGACAAGCAGCACACCGTGCGGCACGCGCGCGCCGACAGCGGTAAACTTTTGCGGGTTCTTCAAGAACTCGACGATTTCTTTGAGTTCCTCTTTTTCTTCTTCCGCGCCCGCAACGTCGGTAAACCGCACTTTAAGCTGGTTTTGCATATTGGCTTTGGTCTTGCCAAAGTCCATGGTCGTGCGTGTACTGTTGCTCATGGCGCGGAACATAAATACCATAAGCACCACAAGCAAGACAAGCGCGAGCACGGGAATAATATAATCCGTTATGGACGTTGCGTAACGATCGTTAAACGAAAGATTTATTATAGTGGGTTCCTTGCCCTCTTCCTTGCAAGCAGCATAATAATCGTCGATAGTTTTGGTCAAGCTCTCGTAACGAGTATAAGCTTTGTAAGCGACCTTGTTGCCGCTCTTGGCGGTTTTGACGTACGCCGTGTCGTTCTCCAAATAGATTTCTACAACACTGCCTTTATTGATATCGCGTTCAAGCTGAGTATAGGTTTTGTCGTCCACTCCCGTGGCGGCATAAACCACTACCCAAATTATTACTCCGATAAGAATAACGCTTATAACCGCGATTAATACCTTAGTACTTGTTTTCAACGTGGAATCCTCCGCATAATGATTAGTATACCACACTCAAAGGAATTGTACAAGCGTTTTGCCGCCTTTACCGAATTTTTAATGGAGTTTTAATCTCTGTACATCGTCTTTTTGACCGCGTCGCGCCAACCGTCTATAAGCCGATTGCGGGTATCATTCGCCATATTCGGCGTGAAAACGCTATCCCCGCTTTGCGGCGAAGCAAGGAATTTGTCGTCGTATACGCTTGTCGCCAGCCCCGCAAGATACGCCGCGCCGAGCGCAGTCGATTCCACAACCGCAGGGCGCACAACGTTATATCCGGTAATATCCGCAGTGAATTGCATTAAAAAGTTGTTGGCAGACGCGCCGCCGTCCACAGCAAGCCGTTTACCGCCATGCGGCGGGCAGTCCTTTTCCATAGCGCACAGCACGTCGTTCACCTGATACGCAATGCTCTCTAACGCCGCGCGAATAAAGTGTTCCCTGTTTGTGCCGCGCGTTATGCCCGTGACCGTACCGCGCGCGTATTGATCCCAGTACGGTGCGCCCAAGCCGACAAACGCGGGAACGAGGTACATGCCCAAAGTGTCGGGCACGCTCATAGCGTATTTTTCAGTTTCCGCCGCTGTGCGAACAAGCTGCATTTCGTCGCGCAGCCATTGCACCACCGCACCGCCCACAAACACGCTGCCTTCCAATGCATACCGCGGCGTATTGTCGCGCATTGCCGCCAGCGTGGTAATAAGCCCATGCTTGCTCTCAATCGCCTCGCCGCCTGTGTTCATAAGCAAAAAGCAGCCCGTGCCGAACGTGTTTTTAACCGCCCCGCGCGTAAAACAACGCTGACCGAACAGCGCCGCCTGCTGGTCGCCCGCAACGCCCGCAATGGGTATTTTCGCGCCGAACACGCTTTCGTCTGTAAAGCCGAAAATACCGCTTGACGGCAATACGGTGGGCAGCATACAGCGAGGAATGTCGAATAGAGCTAACAGCTCGTCGTCCCATTTGAGCGTATGAATATTGAACAGCTGCGTGCGCGAAGCGTTGGTGTAATCGGTGGCGAAAATTGCGCCCGCCGACAGCTTCCACATAAGGTATGTATCTACCGTGCCGAACAGCAGTTCGCCGTTTTGCGCTTTTTGCCGCGCGCCGTCAACATTGTCCAGTATCCATTTTATCTTAGTCGCCGAAAAGTATGCGTCGATAGGCAGTCCTGTCTTTTTGTAAATAGTTTCGGACAAGCCGTCCGCTTTGAGCTTATCGCACATTTCCGCTGTGCGCCTGCACTGCCACACTATGGCGTTATACACAGGCGCGCCCGTGCGCTTGTCCCATACGATAGTCGTTTCGCGCTGGTTGGTTATGCCGATAGCCGCTATATCCGCTCGGTTAATGCCCAGCCGCGCAATAGCTTCCGACGCGGTTGCCGCAACGGACGAAAATATCTCTACGGGGTCATGCTCCACCCAGCCCTCGCGCGGGTAGATTTGCGCGTACTCCGCTTGTGCGCGGGCTTTGATTTCCCCATTACCGTCGAATATTATTGCGCGCGAGCTGGTAGTACCCTGATCGAGCGCGAGTATGTACTTGTGTTTTGCCATCGTCTTTCCGCCGTGTGAATTGGTTTACAGTTTATTGTAGCATTAAATATCGATAAATGCAAGACATTAAGCAAATTCAGAATTAAGAATGCAGAATGCAGAATTATAATAAGGTTAAATTAATTTATTGTGCGGCTTCGCCTAGATTTCTCCGCTACGCGCTTGCGCGCTTCGGTCGAAATGATGGGAAGACAGAGTTATCTATTCAATAGAACAGTCCACACCACCCATAATTCTTAATTCTGCATTCTTAATTCTTAATTAAAAAACCGCCCGCAGGCGGTTTTTGACTAATCTTCGTCGTCCTCGAATTCTTCGTCATCCTCATAGTCGTTGGGGTCTACGTTAAAGTCGAAGTCATCGGGCTCGTCGGAAATAGTTTCTTCCATTTCGTCCTCGTCTTCTTCCTCTTCCTCCTCGTCCTCTTCTAGGATTTCCTGCATGCCGTCGGGTACTTCCTCCTCCTCGTCGTCGGCAAACGGATCCCAGCTGTTGTTTTCCTCGTCGTCGGTATCGGTGATTTCCTTGGATTCCTTTTCCTTTTCCTCGCGCTCTTTAAGGCACTCGAAGCACACCTCCTCGTCCTCGCCCAAAAGATTGACGTGACAAATCGGACAAATGCGGTTGTCCGTTTCGTCCTCCTCGTCGGGCAGCAGGAAAGACGAATCGCCAATGCCCATTTCGGCTTTGCACACAGGGCAAAGCTTTTCGCGCTTATCTATATAGTTGATTTCACAACGCGGGCAAAGGATGTAGACGGGGCGCTCGTCCTTGTTGTTCTTTTCGACTTTTTTCATGAATGTATCTCCGTGTATTAGATTGCCTGTAAATCGCACCTATTATATGCGTTTTGTTCGAGTTTGTAAACTGTTTTGACGCCGTTTTGCAAAAATTTATCTAACGAATTTCAAAAAACTTTGCCACGTATAAATTTCATGCGTTTTGGCGACAATTATTGACGGCAACAAATTTGCAACAAGACACGTTGATGGAGTGACGCGGCAAGATTGCCGCACGAACGTAATCGGCGTGTCTTGGGAGGATATTATGCGCCGTCGTGCGATAAATATACAAGAGGTCAAACAAAAAATCGCTTCGCTTCGCGGCAAGGATTTGTCGCTTGCGGTCAACAAGGGCAGGAACAGAATAACCAAGCTGAACGGACAAATAGAAGACTTGTTTCCGTCGGTATTCACCTTTCGCGCCGCAGCGGGCGATCTGGTGTCCTTCTCGTACTCCGATATTATATGCGGTGACATAAAGATAGGTTATAGTAACGGCTAAACAAAAAATCGACCGACAGCTTTGTGCTATCGGTCGATTTTTGTATTTACTTAATTCAGAATTATTACAGGCGGTTGTACTTTGTGAGCATGTCCTTTATCTTGCCCGAAAGCTGTTCCCAATCGGGATAGGAGCGCCACGCCCAGTTGCCGCCCAGCGTGGACGGAATGTTCATACGCGCCGAGGTGGGAAGGTCCAAAAAGTCCTGCATGGGAATGATTACCGTATCGGCCGCCGACGAAAATAACCGATCTACGATTTCGCCCGCTACGTCGTTGCCGTAGTAGCCGAGCGTGCGGCGCACCAAATCCTTTTCGCCGCCGTTAAGCGCCTCGAACCAGCCGCGCGTGGTATCGTTGTCATGCGTGCCCGTGTACGCCACGCAGTTGGTGTTGTAGTTGGTGTAATAGAAATCGTTGTATGGATTGCCGTCAAATGCAAACTGCATAATCTTCATGCCCGGGTAGCCCGTTTCGCGCACAAGCTGGCGCACGCATTCATGCAACTCGCCGAGATCCTCGGCAATGATTGCAGGGTGATTGAGCTTTTCGTTAATAACGTTGAACAGCGCCATACCGGGTCCCGGCTTCCACTCGCCCACGCGCGCGTCGGTGCGATCGGCGGGAATTACATAGTAGTCGGCGAACGCGCGGAAATGGTCGATACGCACGACGTCGTACAGCTTGAGCGCCATAGTCATGCGCATAACCCACCAATCGTAATTGGTTTCGCGCATGTAATCCCAATCGTAAATGGGGTTGCCCCAAAGCTGACCGTCGGCCGAGAAGTAGTCGGGCGGAACACCAGCAACCACCTTTTTGGACAGGTCCTCGTTGAGCAAGAACTGCTTGGGATTGCTCCATACCTCAACCGAATCATGTGCAACGTAAATGGGCATATCGCCCACAATTTTCACGCCGTGAGCGTTGGCGTAGTTTTTGAGCGCAAGCCACTGACGGAAAAACTCGTATTGCAAAAATTTATGGAACTCCGCCGCGTTTGCAAACTTTGTCACCGAACCGGTGCGGTGCATATATTTCGGCTCCCACGTGTACCACGGCTGCATGTCGTGAGATTCTTTAAGCGCCATAAACAGCGCATAGTCGTCCAGCCAAAACGCGTTTTCCGCTTTGAACGCTTCGTAATCGGCAGGTGGCGCTTTTTTGAACCGACGGAATGCCTTGCGCAACGTGTCAAAGCGCTCGTAATAAATTTCGGCGTAGTCTATGTGTTTAAGCTCGTACGTAGGCACTTCCGCTTTTTTAAGCAAGCCCTCGTCGATGAGCGTATCAAGGTCTATAAAGTACGGATTGCCCGCAATCGCGCTGGGCGACTGGTACGGCGAATCACCGTACGATGTGGGACACAGCGGCAAAACCTGCCACAACGATAAACCCGACTTTTCCATAAAGTCAACAAACTCGTACGCCGACTTGCCGAACGAGCCTATTCCGCGCTCGTTGGGTAGCGACGATATGTGCATCAAAACACCCGCTTTTCTTTCCAAAATACACCTTCCTCACAATGTAGTATTTACAGCGTAAGTATAGCACATCCCTTTTTGGATTTCAATATGTTTCGTCAAATTTCTTTTTAACAATTCACACTGCAAATTATCTTTCATATAGAATTTTCTCGTAGATAACAAATTGCCCGCCACATTCGCAAGCGAAGTATAGCGGGCTATGCTTTTATTGAACGGACCGAATTTTACTGAAATACGTTTATGATATATCCGTCTATTGTTGTAATACTGCAAGTTTTGCCGCCCCACGGTTGAGTTACGACTTTTGTAATTTTATCCCAACCTTTCGATTTGATGTAAGCATACATTTTGTCGATGTCTTGCACTTGCATAAATGAGATTGCGCGTGGTTCGGGCTTATCCTTGAACAGTTGAAAGCCCGTAAAAGGCGCTAAATGCGTGATTTCAATTTCGGGAAGTATGTCAAAGACTACCCCGTAACAGCCGTTGCCGGCGTCATCTCTTTCAACAATGTTGCTGTACCAGCCCATCACTTCTTCAAACCACCTAACGGTTTTATCCATGTCTTCCGTTAGGTAGATGGGCGCATTTTCTTTTACAAAATATCCTTTTTCGGAAAACTTACTCATAAATGTCCTCGCTAAATTCCCGTTTGTCGTAAGTAACGTTGCTTGTGCTTTTTACGCCTTAGGCCCTGCCGCGACGATTGCCGCGTCAAGGTTGTACTTTTTGATGTTCTCGGCAAAGTCGTGCGCCAGCTTTTTGGCAAGGCGGTCGTACTCTGCTTTGTCCTTCCACACGTTTTTGGGATTGAGGATATTGCTTTCCACGTTCGGGCAGGTCTTGGGTATAGCAAGTCCGAAGAAGGGTTCAACCTCGTACTCCACGTCAGCAAGAGTGCCGTCGAGCGCGGCGGTCACTATCGCGCGGGTCGCGGGCAGGCTCATGCGCTTGCCTACGCCGTACGCGCCGCCCGTCCAACCGGTGTTGATAAGGTATACGTCGGAACCGTGCTTTTCTATCTTTTCGCCCAAAAGCTTTGCGTACTCGGACGAAGGCAACGGCATAAACGGTGCGCCGAAGCAAGTCGAGAAGGTGCTGACGGGATCGGTTATGCCGCGCTCGGTGCCCGCCACCTTGCTGGTGTAGCCGGACACAAAGTAGAACATAGCCTGTTCCTTGGTGAGCTTAGCCACAGGCGGAAGCACGCCGAACGCGTCCGCTGTGAGGAATATAACAGTTTTGGGATGCTTGCCTACCGACGGCACAACTTTATTCGGGATAAAGTCTATCGGGTAAGACACGCGCGTGTTTTCGGTAAGCGAACGGTTTTTGTAATCGGGCTGACGGGTTTCGGGGTCGATAACCACGTTTTCCACAAGCGCGCCGAAGCGGATAGCGCCGTAGATTTCGGGTTCGTGTTCCTTGCTCAAATCGATGCACTTGGCGTAGCAGCCGCCCTCGATATTGAATATGCCGTCGTCCGACCAGCCGTGTTCGTCGTCGCCGATAAGTCCGCGCTTGGGGTCGGCGGACAGCGTGGTTTTACCCGTGCCCGAAAGACCGAAGAACAACGCAGTGTCGCCGCTGCCGTCGAGCGCCATGTTGGCCGAGCAGTGCATACCCAAAACACCCTTTTGCGGCAACAGGTAGTTCATAAGGCTGAATACCGATTTTTTCATTTCGCCCGCGTACTTGGAGCCGACGACGAGAATTATCTTTTTGTTAAGGCAAAGCAGTATAGCCGCTTCGCTGTTGGTGCCGCACTCTTTGGGGTCGAGTTTGAGCCCGGGCACGGCGATAAGCGTGTAGTCCTCTTTAAAGACGTCCAGCTCTTTTTCGGTAGGACGAATGAGCATGTTGTTCATAAACAGGTTTTCGGATGCGTACTCGTTTATTACGCGCACCGCCACGCGGTACTTGGGATCTGCGCCCGCAAAGCCGTCAAAAAGATAAACGTTTTTGCCGGACAGGTACTCACCCACCTTTTTATAAATAAGCTCGAATTTATCAAGCGGGAACTTTTTGTTTTCCGTGCCCCAGCCGATTTTTTCGGACACGCCCGCCTCGTCCACTATAAAGCGGTCCTTGGGCGAACGACCGGTATACGCACCCGTCTCCACCAAAAGCGCGCCCGTGTCCATAAGCTGACACGGCTCGGTGGCAAGCGCCTCCTCGGTGAGTACCGCGGGAGCAAGATTGCGAGCTACTTTTTTGGGATTTTTAATCCCGTACTTTTCAATTCCGAAGGTTTGCATATATACTCCTTTGCGCTTACCGCGCATAAATTATTGACTGTGATTTAATGCTTATTCGACAACCGACGTCGGAACGCGCCCGAGCGCCTCTCCGAGTAATCTTATGTTTACCGCACCGAGCTCCTCCGCGCGCGCCGTAGCCGCAAAACCGAGCTTGTCGAGCGCAGTAACGACGTCCTGTTTATTTATGCCCGCCGTCGTAAGATTGTTTACAAGCGTTTTGCGTTTTTGCGTAAAGCATATTTTTATGAACGCGTCCAGCTCGTCGGTGAGCGAAGCGCCCTCTATGCGGTCAAGTCGAATGAGCGTGCTGTCCACCTCGGGCATGGGCGTAAAGTCCCATGACTTGATATCCCGAATTTTACGCGGCACGGCAACCGCCTGCACCGACGCCGAAAGCGCGCCGAAATCGCTGCCGCATGTCGCACAAATCCTATCCGCAACCTCTTTTTGCACAAGGCAAGTTATGGAGCCGCACATAACGGACTTTAAAAACAAAAATATAAGCGGCGTGGTAATGTAGTATGGCAAGTTAGCTATTACGATATACGGCTCGCCTATCAGCATATCCACCGTTTCGATACCAAGCTCCAACACGTTGTTGCTGAACAACCGAACGTTGTCAAAGCCTTCCAGCGTTTCGCCGAGTATGGGAAATAACGTTTCGTCGATCTCGAACGCGCACAAGCTGTGAGCGCGCTTAGCAATGGCACGCGAAAGACTGCCGCTGCCCGCGCCGATTTCCACAACGCATTTGCCGTCGGCGCCACCCGCCTCGGCTATCTCGTCAAGCAAGCCGTCGTCAAAAATGAAATTCTGCCCCAACGCCTTTTTGTACTTGAACTTATGCTTAGTTAAAATTTGCTCGATATCGACCATAATTCCACGATTACAGTATACCACAAGGCAGAGAAAAATGCAAGTCTTTTTACTTTCGTGTGCTCGCCGAATAGCTTGATTTTTGTATCGCCATATTAGCTTCGTGTCGCTATCGACTTTTTAACTTTTTCTAATCAAGCCGAAACATTAAAGGCACATTAGAATTTCATTAAAAGTAATCAACAACGGTACATTCATTAATCTTTTATGCTACAATGCAGGTATGAACAAAAAGAGTTTGTTATCATTATGTCTATTCGGAGCGTCAACTGTGTTGAGCTTTGCGACGGTACATATAATGCATCTGCTGACAACCAACAAATGGGTGGGCGTATCTGTCGCTTTGTCGCTGTTTGTAGTAATGGGCGTATTGCTTGCGGTAGTAACCGTAAGGGCTAAAAACCACATAAAACCGAGAAAACATGTACATACGGTGCGGTGCATTGCGATTGCCGTAAACGCTATAGCCGACGGAATGGCGTTAAGCAGCTTGTTTGTATATTTGGGCAGATTCCCCGCGCTTTGGCAATCGGCAGAAGCTGCGGCTGTGCTAATAGGCTTATTTGCGTTGTACTTGGCGCTTACATATATACCGTTTGCACGCAAGCATTATATAATATGCATGGCTATTTACTTGCTGTTGATTGTCGGCTTAGGTATAACATTGTGCGTTATGGCGAGCAAGGCGGTACGACCGGTGTCGTTGATGATGATACTGTATATGATAATTTTTATAGCCTTCTTTATAACGCTTGCCGACAGTGCGCACGACGCAAAGGAACATATAGAACGAGTAGCGTATAGCTCGTTTGCTGGCGTAATCGTCGCTTTGATAGTATTGGCAATAATATCCGACGGCGGCGGTGACTTTCTATCGGGCGCGGACGCAGGCGGATTGGGGCCGTCGGGTGCAAACAAAAAGCGCAACCCTTACGCATATATGCCCTATGATTACGCCGCATTCGCTGCGATGACAAAAGTAACCAACCCGAAATACAGCGACCACCCGCCCTTTCCTCCGATTAAACCTTAACTTTAAACAAAGCACACGCGGCGCACGGTCATACCGCCCAGTAGCTAAAAACGCCCCCTCTTTATGAGGGGGCGTTTGGAGCTACTGGGCGGACTCGAACCGCCGACCTGCTGATTACGAATCAGCTGCTCTACCAACTGAGCCACAGTAGCATAGCTATTGTTTTTTGCACTTGGTTTCCCGAGTGCTTAAAAATTATAGCATATATTTATTTGTTTTGCAAACGTTTGCGACACGTTTTTGCGATTTAGCTTTATGTAATTTACAGCGCCGTTCTACGTCCGAGCGCTTGCGTCAATGTTATGCTGTCGGCGTATTCGAGCTCCGAGCCCATGGATATGCCCTGCGCTATCCTTGTTACCTTTACGCCCATCGGTTTGATGAGCCTTGCAAGGTACACCGCGGTCGCTTCACCTTCCACGTCGGGGTTGGTCGCTATTATCACCTCCTCCACTCCGTTAAGCCTTGCGAGCAAGCTTTTTATGTTAAGGTCGTCGGGCGTGCGGTTGTTCATGGGGCTTAGCGTGCCGTGAAGCACGTGGTACGCGCCGTCGAACGCGCCTGTGTTTTCCACTGCTATCACGTCCTTGGGGTATGCCACTACGCAAATTTGTTTGGCCGAACGAGCTTTGCAAATTTCGCAAACGTCGTCCTCGGTAAAGTTGCCGCACACCGAACAAAGCTTGACGTTTTGCTTGACGTCCTTTAACGCCTCGCAAAAGGCGTCCACGTCGCTCTCGCTCATATCTATAACCGCATAAGCATACCGTAACGCGGTCTTTTTGCCCACCCCCGGCAGCATGGAAAACCTGCTTGCCAGTGCGGCCACGCATTTGATATCGCGCATTAAAGTCCGCCTAAGCTTCCGAGCGGGCTGTTTTTGTACAGCTCGTCCGCTTCCGCATAGGCCTCGTTAGCCGCCGCGGTGATAAGGTCTTCCAGCATTTCCACGTCATCGGGATCGACAACCTCGGGCTTGATGGAAATGGAAATAAAACGCTTGGTTCCCGACACGGTAACCGTTACCGCGCCGCCGCCGGCAGTGCCCGTAACGCGCGCTTCCTCCAACTGCTCTTTGGCTTGCGCCATTTGCTCTTGCAACTGCTGCGCTTGGCGCATCATTTGCTGCATATTCATTCCGCCGCCGCCACCGCGACCGTATCCGCCGAATCTTGCCATTACGCTCTCCAAATTAAATTCGTGATTGTTGATAGTTAATTATTGACCGACTAATCTTCCCAGAGATTTTTAAAATTGTCCGTATAAGTTTTGGAATGTTTTTTGTAGTTGTAAGTGAAAACATTGTTCGACCAATTGGTGTAGGACTTATTTTCGCGGTCGCTCTTGATGGGCGCTTCGAGCAAATCGTAATATGTTTGCGAGCCGTTGGGCGAGGTTACGTCGTTCAATCCGACTGCACCCTTTTGCACCACCGACGACAAGTACATAATATGCACGCCGTAGTCCGTTATTACCGGTTTGGCGTAAACCTGACCGACCTCTAACGTCTTGCGCATTTCGCGCGCGGCGTCCTCGAACTCCTCCATATACGTTCTTGCTTCGTCTTCTTCCACCTGATATTTAACCACGTATCCGGTGTCGTTGTCGAACGCGCCGGGGTCGGTGTTGTACAAGTAGATAAGGTCGGTAAACGCGTCGTTGGCGCGCTGCACGTTGCCCGCAAGCGGGGTCATAACCGAACGCACGTGCGCCATAACCTCGTCAACCGTCATGAGATGATTAAGATCGTCCTCGCCGTCCACGTGCGGATAGCACTTGATGGACTCGACAAGCTGTTCGCGGAACAGCTCGATTTTTTCTTTTTGCTCGTCTTCGTGCAAATTCTTTATTTCGGGCCTGTTCTTGAACTCGGTAAGCGCGGCCTTTTGGTCGTCCGAGAAGGGAAGCAAAATGTGCTTGACGTAGAAATAATTGTTGTTGGCGTGATAAAGCACAGTGGTGTTGCCGCCGCTCATCGCGCTGTCGTACGCGGAAATATCCGCTTCGTACTTGCTGCGCTGATCGTTAAGCGTAGTGTTGTAGCTTTTTTCCACCTCGTCGTACTGAACGGTAACGCTATCCGTCAAGTACGTTTGCATAGCGGTAATCTTTTGCGAACGCTCTAAGTTTTCGCCGCTAAGGTAGTACATGATATACCCGAACTCGCTCGTGCTTTCGTTCATAGGGTAAGAATATTCGCCGAGCTTGGGATAAACCGCTTCTATGCCCTGCGTGTCGATAAGCTTGTCGATAGCTTTTATCTCGGCGTTGATTTTGTCTTTAAGCCACTTGCGCGCGGGCTTGTCCAAACGGAAATCGTCCTTTACGCGCGACTTGATAAGCGCTATAAAACGCGTCATAGCTTCGCGCTCCAAACTGCGCTTGTCGCTGTCCCCGCTTACGCCGGGGTACGACACTTTGTCGGGCGCCCAAACTTCGGGTTCGGTCTCCTCTATTTCGTCGTCGGCATCGTCCGTTACGTCGGGCTTGACGGGATAAGTCGTGCTTGCAGTAGAACTGTCGCTGCCTATCTCGGTAATTTGTTCTTGTCCGCGCTCGGAAAGTATGTTGTTTTGAAGGGTGCGCAGCGTGTTATCCATTATGCTGTATACATTGCGGCGAATGTCGTTTTGCTGCTTAACACCCCATTCCACTTTGTTGCAGTCGATAAGGGCGTCAACCTCGTTGGTAACAAGCTCTATGGTTATAAGCATACGCATAGCGTACTTGTACAAGCCTTCGGCGTCGCCCGCATAGGACGATGAAAGCGTGCTTGCGTTGTTTTGAACGTACTCCAACAAATCGCGCTTGTAGATAATTTTCTTTTGCGTTTTGTATTCGTATTCCTTGCCCTCGCCATCTTCGTTAAGAACGACGTTGGAAATGTTGTACGAATTGACAACCGCGACCTCTTGCTGCATGTCGCGCTCGTCGTCGTGGCTGAAGAACGAACAGCCCAAAAGCATACTCGCCGTAATGGCCAAAGCCAATATTAATACTGAAATGCGTTTTAACACTTGTTTACACCTATACCGATTAGAATGGGTATCAACCCCGATACTACGAGGAATAGAATACCGTATCTTTAATTATACTAAATCGCTTGGAAAAAATCAAACGATTTACTATATCTTTTGCCAACAATTATTACTTCTTTTGAAAAAGAAGTAAGCAAGAAAACTTTACACCGATTTCTAAACCGCTGATTGAGGTTGAATATTCTTGCTTAACTCTTAACAAGAAGCAAAGTTATTATGCCCTTTATTGCTTAACCGTAATCGTCTTGATAACAATAGGATTGAGCGGAATGTCGGAATAGTACTGCCACCTGCCCGTCCTGACCTTGCCGTAAGCTACCGCCGTCTTTATGCTTTGCTCGTCGGCGCACCTGCCGAAAGCGGCGTACTCGCCGTTGAGGTGGGGCGTGTTTGCAACGCAAATAAAGAACTGGCTGGACGCGCTGTCCTTAACGTTGGTGCGCGCCATAGATATGGTGCCTTTGGTGTGGCTTATGGTGTTGTTTACGCCGTTGCTTTTGAACTCGCCCTTGATGGTGGGCGCTTCCTTTTGCACGAGTCCGCGGCGCTCGTCCCATGCGAACCCGCCGCCTTGAATCATAAATCCGTCTATTACGCGGTGAAAGCACAATCCGTCGTAAAAGTGTGCATTGCACAGCTTGACAAAGTTGGCTACCGTAATCGGCGCTTCGTCGGGATACAATTCAAGATTGATGACGTTGCCGTCGGTGAACTCGATTGTTGCGTAGATTTTGTTTTCCATGATTATCTCCTATTTGATATTTATTGATTTAATTTTTCGCAATAATCGACAGCATGTAGCACTGTGCTTACCGATTCCGCAATATTAACCGCGCTTCTAAGCGCTTTGCTGCCGTTTACCCTGCGAAAGTAATGCACAAAAAACTTGCGCACTTGATTTATTGTATACCGTTCATCAAAGTACTGCGTAAGCAGCTCGATATGCCGCCGCGCCGTGCCGAACGGATCTGCGGGCTTATCCTCGAACACGTGCGGATTGCTTAACGCAGCTCTGCCTATCATCAAGGCGGCTATATGCGGATCGGGAGGGAAAACCTCGCCTATATCGCCGTTTGCGATTATCGGTATGGGCGAGCTTTTTGCAAGCTTCAACACTTCGCCGCTGTCCGAAAAGCCCGCATATCGTTGCTTGGCATACCTGCCGTGTACTGTCACTGCCGCCGCGCCCGCTGCTGCCACGCTTTCTATAAGCGCCGCGGCTTGGTTTTCGTCAATCATATAGCCCAGTCGAGTTTTGACTGTGACAGGCTTGTCCGTAACGTCCTTGATTGCGCGCACTATTTGCCCCGCGCGCTCGGGGTTGTTCAAAAGTGCCGCGCCGTCGCCGTTGTTGACTATCTTAGGCATGGGACAGCCCATATTTATATCTATTATGTCGCAGTCCAGCGTTTTGGCTACGGCCGCGAAATCTGCGGGGTCGTTACCGAACAGCTGAATACACGACGGGCGTTCAACCTCCGAAAGCCGCATTAACTGCTCGGTCTTTTGGCTGTCGTGAACAAGCCCGCGCACGGATACCATTTCCGTGACGGTAAGTCCCGCGCCACACTCCTTGCACAGAGTGCGAAACGCTACGTCGGTATACCCCGCCATCGGCGCGAGTATTGCGCCCGTTATTGTGTACTTGCCTAATTGCAACATATTACCTATTTAACACCGTCGATCTTTGCCTTGACCAGCTTGTTCACTTCGACCTCGGCGTCCTTGCCGTTATCGGAAAGCAATGCAGCGCAGGCGACTATTGCGGCGGCGTAGTCCTTGTTTTGTATCGCGCTGTCGAGTGCCGCTGACGGGTCGGATTTATACCCCGCTTTTTTAAGCTTTTTGTGCAGCTTTTGCGCAAGCAGTAATGCGGGGAAAGTGTCGGGCAATTTATTGAGTATGGTCTTGACCGAATCGTAATGCTTTTCTGTCGCCTTTGCCTTGTCCCACAATTTAAGTGCTTCCTCGGCGTTGCCCGCGCTGTCGGCGCCGAATATAAAGGTGTGCCTGCTTATCAGCTTTTTGCACAGTCCGTCGCACACGTCGTCAAAGTCAAATTCGCCCGCACGCCTTGCCATATCCGATTGGAGCAGAGACTGCAAAAGCACGTCGCCGAACTCCTCGCGCATGTTCGCTATATCGTGCTTATCTATGGCGTCCACCGCCTCGTAAGCTTCCTCTATCATATTTATGCGAATGCTCTCGTGCGTTTGCGCTCTGTCCCACGGACAGCCGTCGCCCTCGCGCGTAAGCCGCGTAATTACGCGCATCGCGTCGGCGGCGTTGTACCGCTGTTTGTCAAAGTCGCTTTGCGGCGGCATTGTAATTGTTTCGGCTCTTTCGATACTCAAAAGCTCTTGATTTTCTCCGTACAGCGATATAAGCTTATCCTTTATGCGCGGAAAATTTTCGGGCGTAATATCGCAAATTTCGACCGCCAACGAGGTGTCGACCACGGGCAGGCGCAAAAACGTTTCGCCGTCCACAGTAAGCGTGTTTTTCATCATTTGATTTCCTTTTGAAGCTTAGTTAAGTGTGCCACAATCTGCTTGCAAACGTCGCTTAGCGCACCCTCGTCGAACGGGCTTTTAAGTCCCGCTTCGTGCGCCAAATCGACTATGGACTTGGTGCCGCCCGCTTCCACTAAATTCAAATACTTTTTGAGCGCCGTCTTAAAGTCGACTGCGGCAAGCTCGCCGAACTGCAACGCCAAACATGTGGACAAGCAGTAATCTATATAATAGAAGGGCGATTCGTAAATATGCTTTTGGTACTGCCACCTGCCGCCGCCCTCGATGAATGGTATGTCGCTCATATCCACGTACGGGCGGAATTCGCCCTCTAATTTGAGCCACAGCGCGCGCCGCTCGGCGGGAGTCATATCCGGATTTTCGTATACAAGCTGTTGGAAATAGTCCACCGTCACGCCGTACGGCAAAAAGTTGAACGCGTCGAATATTTGCTGGTACGTTGCGGCTACGGCGCGGTCGCCGTAAAAATATTTGTTGTAACTGTTGCACAGCGCTTCCATGCTCATGGAATGGGTTTCGGCAGTTTCCATACCGCCCACAAACAAATCTATATCCACGTTGTTGGCTGCAGCACGGTTAAACGCATATGCGTGGCCGAACTCGTGCGTGAGCACGCCCACGTCGTCCATTGTGCCGTTAAAGTTGGCGAAGATAAAAGGCTGACCGAAGTCGTACAGCATTTCGGCATAGCCGCCGCCCATTTTGCCCTCGCGCGCTACGTAGTCTATTGCTTGCGCCGCGCACATATCGTTAAAGAACTTGCCGAGCGCGGGATCCATATCGTCGTATATATTTTGCGCGGCGGCAAAAAGCTGTTCGGCGTTGCCTACGGGGTCTATGTTTCCACCCACAATATAGTTGTCGTTGTCGTAAAGGTGTATGCCGCCCTTTAAGCCCAGCCGCTCGGCAAGCTCGGATTTGAGCTTTTTAAGCGCGGGCACGACGTCGTTGAGCACAGAATTGCGGAACACGGCAATCTCCTTCCTGCCGTAGCCGATATGACCTATGCGCAAATCGCCCATTTCCACAAAGTTATCGAAGCCCATTTTGCGCGCCATAGCCGTGCGCACCTTTACCATTCTGTCGTAAATATCGTCCAGCTTGTCGCCGACGGTAGCGAGCGTTTGTCCTATAACGGTGAACGCCTTTTTGCGCACATTCCTATCGGCGTCCTTGCAAAATCCGTGCATTTCGCTCAGCGTGACCGTCTTGCCCTCCCACGGATAGGCAAGCGACGCGAGCAGCTTGTCGTACTCGGTGACCAGCTTGTTCTCCTCTATGCAATCGGCTATTATCTTTTCGTCCATAACGCGCAAGCTCGCTTTGGTGTTTTGCACGATTATGGGATTGATAACCTTGTCCAGCTCGCCCGCATACGGCGACGACATAAGCGCACTGTTAAACTGCGTGCTCTTTGCCGAAAGCGCGGGCAGGTTTTCATCGTAATAATCCTTTTCGGCGGCGTAAAACTCGTCGCGCACGTCGAGCGAATGGCGAATAAACGCAAGATTGATTTGCGTGACGAACTGCGCAAAATATTCGTTTACCTCGGCGCGGATGTCGGCGAGCTCCCTCGCGCTTTTAGCCTGCTTTACGCGCGTCGTAGCATTGTCGTAATATTCGGCGGCTTTCTTTAAATCCGCACGCTCATACTTATACTCGGATATCTTTTTAACCATAACAACTCCTTTTTTTAATTATATAAAAAGTTACAGAGTTTTGTCAAGCAAAGAATAATGGACGCTCTACATAGCGAGCGTCCATTATAATTATTAATTCTTATTTACTTAAAGATTGTGACCGATATAGGCGGAACGGCGACTGTGCCGTTTTTGTTGGGCTTAGCTTCCTTGCCCGTGGAGAATACAACCTGCGCTTTGACGGGAATGTCCAATGCCACCGTTTGCTTGACGTTAAGCGGGTTGACAATCACGGTAAGCCCGCCGCGATTGTACACCAGCGGCTCCGCGCCGACGGCGTGAACAAATTCCAAATCGGTGGAGCTAAGCTCCTTGTTCGCCTTGCGGAATTCAAACAGCGATTTTACAAAATTGAGCAGCGACTTTTTGTCCTTTTGCTGAGCTTCGACGTTGACAACCTTGTCCGTTTCGGTGGGCAAGAAGGTTTGCTCGGCGGTCGAGAAGCCTGCATTCTTTCCGGTATTCCACTGCATAGGCGTGCGCGAGCCTGTGCGTGCAAACCCGCACTCCACCGACGGCAAGTCGGCTTGGTATTTCATGCCTATCTCGTCGCCGTAGTACATAAACGGCACGCCCGGGAGTGTGAACAGTGTGGTGTATATCGCTTTTAGCTGATCTGTATTGTAGTGCGGGGCAAGCCGCGGCGTGTCGTGGTTACAGGATATAATTGCGATACTGCCGTTATCTTTGACGGCGTCGTGCCATTCAGCAAAGCCCTTGGCAAACTCAGCCGCATCGCCGCGCCCTTGTAAATCGAAATAGCTATGCTCGCCCGCTTCCTCGTACCGCACAAGCCTGTTGTACGGATTACCCCAGTGGTCGAGCATAAAGTCGGCGTGGAAGCCCGCGCGTATCGCCTGCGGGTTGGACCATTCGGAAACCAGCACGGCGTCGGGATACTCGCTATCCAGCATTGCGCGAATGTCGCGCCATATCTCGCTTGTGGCGGGCTTTTCGCCAAAGCCGCCGTCGTTTTTGACAAGCGAGTCCGCCATGTCCACGCGGAAGCCGTCCGCGCCCTTGTCCAGCCAAAACCGCATGACCGATTTCAGCCACTCGCGCGTGGCTTTTGCCGCCTCGGACTTGTACGACATTTGCCAATCGGGCTCGGTAATGTTGTTAAAGCCGTAGTTGAGCGACGGCTGAGTGGAATAGAAATTGACTATGTAATTGCCCTTGCGGTTGTGCCGACCGGATATCGCCTTGAACCCTTCGGGGAAATGCCATTCGTGATGGGTCCAAATAAAGCGGTCGTACATTTCGTTACGGACGTTTTCCGCACTGCGCAAAAAGTCGGGGTTTTGCTCGGAAGTGTGCCCGGGGACCAAGTCCAAAATGACGCGAATACCCTTTGCATGCGCCGCGGCGATAAACTCGTCGAAATCCTGCTCCGTGCCGAAGCGCGGCGAAACCTTAAAGTAATCGCGCACGTCGTAGCCGCCGTCCATAAACGGCGAATCGTAATGCGGATTGAGCCATATAGCATTGGCGCCCAGCTCCTTAATATAATCGAGCTTGCTCGTTATGCCTTTAAAATCACCATATCCGTCGCCGTTAGAGTCCATGTACGAATTGGGATAGATTTCGTAAAATATTGCCGTTTTCAACCAATTACTCATATTAACCTCTTAATGTTTTTATGCGGGAATATTACTTATCCGACTTTTCGTCGGCGGGCGCTTGCTCCTCGGCTTTTGCCGAAGCCGCCTTTGCCATCTTTACGCCGGTTACGACGCCCGCAGCAAGCAATGCGACAATAAGCGCGACGGCGTATACGATCAAAAGGTTAAAGTCGATGCTCTTGCGCGTGACGACGGGCGGCTGCACTTGGCTTACGGACGACGACACAAACGTGGTGTCGTAGTAATCGGCCACGGTGGCGTTCACCTTTTGAACAAACAATTCGGTCTGGCTTTCCAATGCGCCCAAATTGCTCAATGCTTTATTTATGGCTACCTCGTCCGTTTGCGCTTCGTCCTTTAACTTTTCAAGCCGCGTTTCGATGTTTTTAAGCTGAATGGTGTATTCCTCCACTTGACGGTTGGCTTCGTCCAAACGGAGATGCAGCGTTTCGTAAATTTCGGGATATTCGGTTTTTTCGGTATGCACGCCGCTTACGTCACTGGACGACGTTGTCGGATTGATAGTGGCAATTTGGGCTTTCAGTCTTTGGATAGAACCGTTTTCGCCGTCGAGCGCTTCGAGGCGGTTTTGAATTTCTGTCTGCGTGGACAAAAGCGCGTCGCGAGCCGTAGTCTTGTCGCGCCACACGTTGTTGGAAAGTATATACGCGTTGAAAAGCGTGTAGTTGTTGCGCAAGATGTTAAGCTCGCTGAGCAGCTGCGTGAACGTCGTGTTGTTTTCGGTGGACACAAAGCTCGCGCCGATTTCCGACATTTCCTGCAAGAACACCTTAACCGATTCCAGCGACTGCGAGTATATATCGTAGATATCGGTAAACTCCATATTGTCGTTTTGGGACAGGGCGTACGCATTTTCCGCGAACATGTTTGTCACCGAGTAGCGCTTTTGAAAATCCTTGTAGTAGCAAGCGACAACCTTGTTGAGCAGTAGCTTGGCTTGATCGTCCGACAAATCCAATCCCGCAGGGTCGGATATTATTATGTTAAAGCGCGTAGGACGCATAACGTAATTGCGCAGCCTGTCCGACGCGGTTTTGTCGCCGTTTGCCGCAGCTTCCGTAAGCTTTACGTATTCGTCGGTAAGCACTCCCTCAACGCGCATTGCAGCGTGAAGGGTAGATATGTCTTTGATTTTCTTTTGGAGGTTGGCTTCCTTGACCGCCTGCGCAAGCACGGTGGGGCTTATTATATTGTCCGTGTCAAGCGGCGCGCCGTTGGGATCAAGTCCCTTTTCGATACCCTCGTAAATAAATTCGACAGACGTTTGCGCTATCGGTTCGGACTGAACGTACACCTTGATAGGCACAGCTATAACCGTGGTCAATAACGCTGCGATAATAAGATAAATAACCATGCGCAGCCAGCTCTTTTGAAAGAACCTGCCTATCTTTTTAAAGGTTATGCCCTCGGTTTCCTGCTCGTCCTCGTAAACGTATTCTTTATTCATACTTTCTCCTTGGAAATCTAATTATTTAGATATATGTAGTATAACACCGAAAGGCATTAAAATCAACATATTATTGCAATATTTATAATAGTATTTGCAAAAACTACTTATATGAAAAGCATTGTAATAGTAGGCGGATCGTCAGGAATAGGGCTTGCAATGGCGCAAAACCTTTTGGACGAGCAAACTCAAATAACCAATATATCGCGGTCGCCGTGCGCGGTGAGCGGCGTAACAAATATAACGGCGGACGTGAGCGATATATTCGAGCTTCACGCGGCGGTAAACGCGGTTGAGCGCATTGACGCGCTGATATACTGCGCGGGCTGTTCTCTTGCCGCGCCCGTGGAATACGCCAAAAACAGCGACGTAAAACACATGTTTGACGTGAATATTATAGGCGCGACCGAGTGCATAAAGGCAGCAATGCCAAAGCTGAACGAAAGCGACAATCCGCATGTGGTGCTGTTGTCGTCGTCGGGCGGGATTGCGCCAATACCCTTCGACGGATTTTACTCGGCAACAAAGGCGGGACTGTTTGCGCTTGCCGTGGCGGTGCGAACGGAAAACCCCAAAATCAAATGCACGGCGGTTGCAGTACCGGCTACGCAGACCGAGTTTTCGTTCAAGCGCAAAATCTACACCGATTGCGGCGAGTACAACGGCAATCTGAAAGCCGCGTCGGACTCGCTTATAAAAATGGAGCAAACAGGTTATTCCGCCGAATACGTGGCAAAGCGCATAGCTGCCATTGTCGGCAAAAGCAACCCACCGCCAAAAGTGACGGTAGGCACAAAAAACAAGCTTATGCTGTTCGCATACCGTATTCTCCCGTGGCGAATAAAGCTGTACGCGCTCAGAAAAATGTATGATATAAAATAAATTCCGAATTAAAAAGGAAGCCCGCAGGCTTCCTTTTTGTGTTGTTAGATTAAGTTCTTTAACTGTTCCGTCAGCTCGAT
>JAIEBI010000021.1 GCA_029070965.1 Clostridiales bacterium | reverse complement strand
TTTTTAATTTTTCGCATTATAATACCCAAAAACAATTGACCTACCCCCCCCCCCGATATATACTGTTATTAACTTTATACCTTAGGAGGAATTATGGAACAAGACAACACTCAAACAAAGACAACCAAAAAATCGACCGCAAGATATGTATTTTTCGGCTTTTTGGTAGTCGGACTGATTGCGCTGATAATCAGCGTGTGCATGGCAAACGTAAACGTTTCCGTCGACGTGACGATGAGACGTTACGTAATCGGCAGTGGCACGGAAATTACAAGTAAGGACAATGCGGACGAGGGCAAAAGCGGCCTTACCAGCGTAAAGGTTAATCTTATCCGCGACCTCGACTCCGCAAAGGACAACGACAAAGTGGTAAAAGGCATAGAGGAAGCGGACAGCAAAGCATCCATTGCATTGGTTCTTTATATTATGGCCGTTTTGCTCGGCGCCGGATTGGTTGCAATAAACGCCATACAAATATTTTGCGGTAAAAACAACAAGGGGCTCACAGCCGGTAAAATAGTATGCTTTTCGCTGCTTTTAGCGGCGACGATCTTTGCCGTATTTATGTACTTTGGGACGATACACAATTTGGAATACGCGCTGGAACACGCCCTATCGGCAAAGACGGGCGACATAGAAATAATATCCACCGCTCATGTAGGCTCCTCGCTTGCGATAGTCTTCGGCGTGATTAGCATAGTTGTGACGATTGTCGGATTTATCGTAACGTCGGTAACAAACAGGAATTTGCACAGGCAGACTGCAAATAATTAACGCAAACTTTGCATTTACATGATTTACAATATACAAAACAGCCGTAAGCGTTTCCGCTTGCGGCTGTTTTGTATATTTTAGTTACATCTCGGCTCTTCGCGCTTTTTGCGCTCCTCGAATTCTTTTAAGCCCTTTTCTATGAGCGGGATTTGGTACGGCGCGAGGTAGGTTATAAGTCCGAGCAGCTCGCCCACGTGTACCAATTCCTCGTCGCGTATGTTCTGCCAAGTGCGCCGCGCAATGTCGTTGTCGGTCGTGTGGACGTGATCGTCGTATTCGATAATCGCCTGCAATTCGCCCACTAAGTCCTGTCGCGCCTTTTGCAGCGTTGTAAAGTCGCGGTCGCTTCCGTTTCCGCAGCAGTTGCCGTTGTTATTGAACATATACCACTCCTTATTATGTGCTGATAGTATATATTCATTCCAATACAACTATGTTCTAACGTCAGTCGTTTTTGTAATGCACGTTAAACTCGTCGGTTTCGTCGTCGTACACGGCGAGAATGATTTTGTCGAGGTCGTCCTTATTCTTTATTTTAAGCCGAGTAAACAGCCAGTCGACGTTCTTCTTTATTTCGTTCAGTCCCGAATAGGATACCGCGCCGTCAACAATAAGCACGTCGGAAAGCGAAGCCTTTTTGATTTTGCTTTCGTCCAAATCTTCCATAACCACAGGCTTTTGTGCGCCGACGGGCATAACGGACAATTCCCCGCTCGGCTCGAATATAGCGTACGCGACGTCCGATATATCGAAATAATTCTTTTCGCGCAGCATGGACAGCAAGTCGTTTACGTCTATCTTGTTCTTTTTGAGCTGCTTGTAATCTATCTTGCCCTCGTATATAAGCGTGGCGGGCTTGCCCTTAATCCACCGTTTCAGGAATGTGCATTTGCGCCCCAACAGCGTGACCGCCATTGCCAGCACAAAGAAAATTGTCATCGCTATAAGGAAATGATAAAACGGTATTTCCGAATTGAACGACATCTCGGCGGCAATCGAGCCGAGCGAAATGCCTATGGCATAGTCTATAAATTCGAGCTGCGCAATTTGCTTTTTGCCCAACAACTTGGATATGATGAACAAATATACAAACGCGACAGCCGAATTGATAAGCACCCAATATATAGGTTTTATTCCGAACATAATATTCTCCAAAAGATTTTTGTTACCTATGGTATTTATCTTTTTCTTGAAAATTATTCAAAAACAAAACGCACCCGTTTCCGAATGCGTTTTGCTCCCTTTGCAATCTTTTTATAAGCTAAAAATCGTATATGCTTTTACGTTTGAACTTGACCTCGTACACATATTTTTTGTCGAACGGATTGACATCGCAAATATAGTCGGTTTCCGCCGCCGTCGGAAGCCCCGCAAACTCGGGACATTCGTAGTACCTTTCCAGCTTGGAAAACATTACGTAGCCCGAATTGGCTTCGGTGATTATGCACTCGCCCGCCGCAAAGTGCGAAAGGCGGCTTTTGGTTACGAGCGGAATCGTTTCTATACTGTACATTTCCATGTCGTCGCCCTTGCCGTTTAGCGCGGACAGCGGCGAGATCCTTGCATACTCCCCACACTCCTCCGAAAACGCGCGCAACGTCGCGGGGTTGTTGGAGCCGAAAAACACGTGCATATTCAGGTTGTCGCGTATGATTTCCGCAACGTCGGCGCCGTACACCTTGTTTAGCTGTGCGTACGACTGGAATATGAGTATGAAGAAAATATTGCGACCGGCACACGCGGATATTGTGGTTTCAAAGTCGCGCATTGCGGGGAAGTTGCCGAACTCGTCCAGTATAAAGTAGAACGGCACGTCCAGCCTGCCCTTGCCCGAAGCGTTAGCTTTGTCTATCAGAAAGCGATAGGCGTTTTGCACGAACAGACTTATAACTTGGTAATGCACCTTAACCTCGTCGCGGTAGTCAATAAACACCGCTGTCGGCTTGTCGCATATTGTTTCCAAATCGAAGGAATTGCACCGCGTAATCAGCCGCATCGCGCATTCCCTGAACACAGCCATTTTGGTGTTGAAGGTAGCGACTATACATTTTCTCGTATTGCTTGCGTTTTCCAAAAGGTTGTTCTTGGCAAGCTGCAACGCGCGCGACGTCGGCTTGCGCGACGAAAAGTATCCGCTGTCGTTGTACTGCGTGCCGTTGTCGTCCTTGAACTGCGCAAGTATGGTGAGTATGGTGCTAAACGAAAAAGTCTCCTCGGTTATGAGCGTAGGCGTGGCGGCGTCCTTGCCGCTGTCCTCCAACATAGCCCACAAAAACGCTTTGAGTAGCTCTCTTGCACTGTCCTCCCAGTACGGGTCTTGAAGCTTTTCGGTGGTTATGAACATCGAGCAAAGCATGTCTATGTCGTTGCCCACCTCGTCCATCATCATGTCGGTGTGGTATTCGATTTGCTTTTGAAGCTCGTCAAAGTCGTCGTACAGCCGTCCGCAAAACTTGTGTTTAAGCTCGTCGCCGTCGATTACCACCTCCGGCTCTTCGGCAATCTTTAACGCCTTTTGGTACTTGCGGAAAATAGGCGTCAGCATATTCCAGCACTCGCTGTGCAAATAGTCGCGGAAGTTGAGTAGCTTTACGTCGTAGCCTTGATTGCGCAAGGTTTCCGAAGTGCTTTTGTACAGCTCGCCCTTGGGGTCGGAGATTATCATGCTGCGCTTGACATTTTGCCGCGCAAACGACACTATCGTGGGTATTACGTAGCTTGTAGTCTTGCCGAGTCGGGTCGCCGCAATAACGCCTACGTGGCTTTCCGCAGCGCTGTATGTTTGAATGAGCTTGCCGCCGCTATGCCTATTCATTTTAAGCACGCCCGCAAGATAGTTGTTCGGCAGCTCGTCGTACGGAACGGTATTGGGGAGTGCGGCGTCCTCGTAACCGATTAGCCGCATATCCTCATACCCTTTTAAAAGTTTGTTGCTATATTTCATCGCCGTCACCTCCGAATCCGTATCTGTGCTTTTCGGCACGGGTGGCCGAGCACTCGTCAATGAGCGCCGGCGTGATTACCGTTTCCGCCTTAGTGCGGTTATACTTGATTACCGAGTCGATAACGCTTTCCGCGCCGTCCACCGACAGTTCGTTCAGCCGCGATACCGCCGCGTCGCTAAGCATTACGTTTTTTGCGCCGTAAAGCCGCTGCTTGGAAGCCACCATGTCGGCGTACGCCGCGGGTTTTTCGGTAGCGGAAACGGCGCCGACGGTGACTACGTCGCAGTACTTTTTAAGCTCCTTGGCGTTTTGCTTATCGCAAAAGCATATCGGCAGCACCTTGCAAAGATTAATAACCACCGCGGGGCTTAACAGGCAAAACTTTTTGCGCCGACGGCTTTGCAAAAACTCGACCGCCTCTTGCATAACTCTGTCCGAGATATTGCCGACAAACGACATAAAGTACACGTTGAACAAGTCCTCGTCGCAACTGCGCACAAATATGTGTTTGCCCGTCGGCTGCAAGTCGTTCTCGTCCAGTCCTGCCACGTCTATGTATTCCACGTGCGCCGCGGAAAACGCCGCGCGGATATGGCGGGAATACAGCTTGCGCAAATATTCCGAATCGGCGCACACGCACAGCGGACGGAATGCCGAACGTTCCAGCAAGTCGCTGTTGGTAAGGCATATAGCAATGCGCTCCTGCTCCTTATGCCTGACTAGCGGCATATCGTCGAACGCCGTGCGGTCTAACGCAAACGCTACGCTGTGTAGCTTTAACGGCAGCTCGGCAACATCCGATATCGCTTGGTCGTTGGGCGAAAACATTGCGCGTTCCTTGTCGCGCGGATCGAGCATGTCGCTGCAAATTATGCGCGCATGCTGTGCCGAATATGTATCGGGCGTAAGCTTGCCGAGCGCAAACGCCTTGTTAAGCAGCTTGCCCTCTTTTACCACTCCGCTCGCCGCAACGCCGTACTTAGCTTCGGCAAGCGCGGGAAAAGCGCGGTACACCGTGCCTTCCGCAACGGTGCGCAGGCGGTTGATATTCGATTGACGGTCTCCGCCAAAGTACAGCACGGCAAGCATGCTCTCCACACTGTTCCATCCCGCCGCCTTTTCCAAGTTTTTGACGCCGGCGGCAAGGTCGCGGTCGGTATAAATACCCTCGCATTGAATAAAGCCGAGTATGCGCATTGCCGCCACCGTGCCGTACGCCGCACCCTCCGTTACCGCGCGGAAAACCGCCGATTCGGTAAGGCATGTGCCGTCAAGCTTGAGGTCGTACGCACGCGCAAGCGCTTCGCCCTTAACGGCTATTACGTCCTCGATTTCGTCTGGAAATTCGCTTTCGCCGCCGATGAGCGCGACGTACTTTTTGATGCGGCAAAATTGCAGGTAGTCGGCGTAATTGGTCACGTCGGCAACCAGCTTGTCCTCGGCAAGCGCGTACAGTCCGTCGACGTCGGCGTCGGGTATAAGATATATTTGCGCCAGCACGTCAAACACTCGCCTTGGATCCTTAATTAACTTGCCGAGCGCACTTCGAGTAAAGAAGTACTCGGACAAAAACAATTCGTTTTGATTGGTAAGCATGATAAAACCTCCCTTTTTTTCGGTTGCATAACCGCCTACGGCGTTATGCGTTTTTGTTGATTACAACGTCTATCAGTCCGTAAGCCTTGGCCTCCTCCGCCGTGAGAATGGTGTCGCGGTCGGTGTCCTTGGCTATCCGCCTGATTGTGTTGCCGGTGTTGGCGGCAAGAATGCTGTTGAGCCGAGAGCGCATGCGCTCGATGTGGTTGGCGGCGATTATTATGTCGCTCGCCTGACCGCTTGCGCCGCCCATCGGTTGGTGAATGAGTATTTCGCAGTTTCTTGTTGCCGCGCGCATCCCCTTTGTGCCCGACGACAGCAAAAACGCGCCCATGCTTGCGCACATACCCAATCCGACGGTGCGGATTTTTGCGTCTATGTAGTTCATTGTGTCGTAGATTGCAAGCCCGTCGCTAACGCTTCCGCCCGGGCTGTTAATTTGCAACGTGATTATGCGTTCGGACGGCGGAACGTCCTCGCTCTTGAACTTGTCGTCCAAGTACTGGAGCTGACCTATGACCAGCTCCGCCATCGGAGTGTCCACAACGCCGAAAATGTTGACGGTGTTGCGGTTGAGCGAATACTCCCAAGAAAATTTTTCTCTCTCGTTCATGGTTCTTTTCTCCTTTGCGGTCATCCGCGTTGAAAATGTTTGAGCTGTCTTTTTACATTCTTGACTCTTTGCTTGTTTCTCTCCCTCCCCTCCATAGATAGTGTAGCAAAAGTCAAGTGTCCGTTCAACACAGTTTTCCGACAGCTATTACAGCAAAACTGCGAAAATAAAAGAGAACTTGTAAATTTTACAAGCTCTCGATTGACTGCGCGCAAAAGCGCATAAACCGGCATAATACCGCCGTAGTTTTTCGATAATACGGCTCAATTTTCGGTCAATCGGATCGACCGAAAAATTTACATTACAAATCGGTCGATAATATTATTGGTCTTTGTTGCGGCTCTCGCTGTTTTCGAATACCAGCACCTGTTCGAGCGGAATACGGCATATCTCCGCATAGTACAGCAAATCGCTTATCGTGGGGCGCGCTCTGCCCTTTTCCCAGTTGACAATTCTACTCTCGCTATCCAAATAAAAAACGCGCGCAAGCTCCCCTTGGCTGATATGATTGTCCATATCCAGCTTACATTTGTCGCAATCGCCTATGCAATTACTTTCACCGCTCTTCAACTGCCAGCACACGTACTTACGCAAATTGTAATTGTTCAACCTCAAATTTTGCAGGTTGCGCCCCGTGGCTTTCCAGTTGACGGCACGATATTCTATTTTTTTCATTTGGTAAAAACTCCTTTTGGATTTAGATAGATGTTGCAACAAAAAAAAGCACATAAACGCATAGTACGCTTATGTGCTTTGTTCTTTGCTCGTTGTAGGCAGTTTAGTTTTCGTCGCCGCCGCAGAAATCCTTTTCCAAGTTATCCGCAGTACGGCCGACAAGCTCCACAAGATTGCCTATTGCTGTCATCGGAACATAGTTCATGTCAAGCGTAACTCTTACGTAATATATGTCGCCCATCTTTTCCAGTGCGACAAAGTATTTTTTGCCGATTGCTTCAAGCGCTTTGGGCAAGCGGCTTGTAGCAATATCGCCCACGCGCGATACAATCTCCACAAGCAGCCTGTTGGACTGCTGTTCGTGGTCGACAAGTACCAGCTGCGTTCTGTTTGCGTCGTCGGGATACACAAATACAATCTTTACCATGTCTCCCGCTCTGTCGGTTTTGTACGTAGAATCAAGATGTTTTACAACGTCTTCCCATGTAACGGCTTTCATATTTGCGCTCCTTTTAGTATTTTGACGGCGATTTTCACAGCCAACCGTACGATTATAACATAGTAAACATGTATTGTCAATAGGAAAATATAAAATCTGTAGCTTATACACATCTGACGCTGCCGACGA